>CAUTLL010000142.1:0-3358 GCA_963539275.1 uncultured Flavobacteriaceae bacterium | reverse complement strand
AGTTTCCCTCATGAATAGTCACCGTGATAGTATCACAATACCCTGCCAAAGCCTCATCTATGGAATTATCCACCACCTCATATACCAAATGATGAAGTCCTCTCACTCCCACATCTCCGATATACATAGAAGGACGCATACGCACATGCTCCATACCTTCTAATGCCTGAATACTACTTGCCGTATATTGTTTATTATCCATAATCTTATATTTAAGATTTTATCTTTTTAATTAAAAATAAAATACCTACAAATATCATGATTTTTTTCAAGATAAAAAAATAGAATTAATATTTTTTTACAAAAATTTCATTCATGTTATTTTTTATTCATAAATTCACCACGATTTTAATTTTTTAAGTAATAAAAATGAAAAAAAGTAACAATCTTTTAATTCAAATTATCATTGCTATTGTGGCAGGGATAACAATTGGGAATTTTATCAATGAAGAAATACTTCGCTTATTTTTAACCTTCAATGGTATTTTTAGTGAATTTTTAGGATTTTGCATTCCTCTTATTATCATTGGATTTATTATTCCTTCTATTGGTAAATTAGGTCATACAGCTAGTAATATGGTAATCGTAGTTACTGTTTTAGCATATATTTCTACCCTTTTATCTGCCTATACCTCCTACGGAGTAAGCATCCTTACTTTCCCCAATTTATTGGAAGGACAATCTCTTAACAGCATTAGTGAAATAGAAAATCTTAAACCTTATTTCTCACTAAAATTCCCTCCTATTATAGATGTGATGAGTGCCTTACTTTTAGCTTTTATGATAGGAATTGGCATCTCAAAATTTCAAAACTCATACCTATTAAATGTTTGTGAAGAATTTGAACATATTATATCTAATGTTATCGCAAAAATTCTCATCCCTGCACTTCCATTATATATTTTTGGAATATTTTTGAGCATGACCTACACTGGTGAGGTTTTCACTATCATCAATATTTTTGCAAAAATCATTGCGGTGATTTTCGGATTACATATTCTATATTTAATTTTCCTTTTTGTAATTGCTGGAGTAATAGACAAAAAAAATCCATTCAAATTACTCATTACTATGATGCCTGCATATTTCACAGCATTGGGAACTCAATCTTCTGCAGCAACAATTCCTGTTTCATTAGAACAAACAATTAAAAACGGAGTTTCTGAAAAAACAGCTAAATTAGTGATTCCCCTTTGTGCTACTATTCATCTTTCCGGTAGTGCTTTGAAAATCGTAGCTTGTACCATTGCTCTAATGATTGTCCAAGGCATGTCTATTGACTTCTGGGATTACACAGGCTTTATTTTAATGCTAGGGATCGGTATGATTGCTGCCCCTGGTGTACCCGGTGGAGCTATTATGGCTGCCATCGGTATTATTGGTAACATGCTTGGATTTGATGAAAAAAATCAAGCACTTATGATTTCTCTCTATATTGCTATGGATAGTTTTGGAACGGCTGGGAATGTCACAGGAGATTGTGCTATTGCTATCATTACCGATAGTATTTTCAAAAAGAAAAATATCAATTAATAAAATTTCATCAAAGCGGTTTCATTTTTATATTTGAAACCGCTTTTCTAAAAATCTCTTATGAAAGAAGAATTTTTACAAACACTATGGAAAAATAAAGTTTTCAATCCGCTAAAATTTCAAGATACAGAAGGTAATAATATTGAAATATTAGATTTCGGTATCATCAATACCAATTCTGGCCCTGATTTCCATTCTGCAAAAATTAAAATTCAAAATCTAACTTTTTATGGAAATATAGAAATCCATATCAAATCATCCGATTGGTATGCCCATAAACATCAATATCAAAAAGAATATGAAAATATTATTTTACATATCGTTTTTGAACATGATAAAGATATTCCCGAACTTAAAACAAGAAACATTCCCACAATTGAACTCAAAAATTATATAAATCCCAACTTACTCTCCTCAGAAAAATTCCATTCTAATACCAATTTTATCGCTTGTGAAAAAATATTCAATATCAAAAAAAATCCGATTTATTTCTCCAAAGAAATAATTTTACAAAAACTAACCGAAAAAGATAAAGAAATCCAACAATCACTTAAACTCTCAAAAAATAATTTTGAAGCGGTTCTTTTCCAGAAAATAGCTTATGCTTTTGGCTTAAAAGTAAATGCTGATATTTTTTTAAATATTGCTCAAAATATTGATTTTAAGATTATTAAAAAAGTTTTACAAAATCCTTTCCAATTAGAATGCTTATTCTTTGGAAAAGCAAATTTACTCCATCAGAACATAATAGATTCCAAACCTTGGCGAAAAGAATATGAATTTTTACAAAAGAAATTTCTGCTGAATGAAATTAATTTTCCAGCTCAATTTTTAAGGCTCATGCCTACTTCTTTTCCTACCATTCGTCTTTCACAATTGGCTATACTTTACCATACTCATCAAAATTTATTTTCAAAAATCATCAATGCTGAAAGCACTCAAGAGTTAAAAAAACTTTTTCAGAACATCTCTACCACTCCTTATTGGGAAAACCATTTCGTTTTTGAAAAAGAAACTTCCCAAAAACGCAAAACTTTGTCATCCGATTTTATAGACATTATTTTACTAAATGCTATTTTTCCCATCATTTATTCTTATCATAAAAATGAATCTGATATTTTAGACAAAATGTATATATTTTACAAGGATCTAAAACCTGAAAAGAATTCTATTATCAAAAAATGGAAAAATTTAGGAGCTAATATTCAATCCGCTTTGGATTCTCAAGCTTTTTTATATCTTTATAAAAATTATTGTTCACAAAAAAAATGTACTAATTGTCCTCAAATTAACTTTTAATCATTAAATACAATAATCTTATGAATTTTTTATCTTCTTTATCCATTGAAATTAAACAACAAATATTTCAATCCTACACCTCATCTTTCCCAGAAGATGAACGCAGAGATGAGGATGAATTTTGGGCTATTTTTAACAATCCTAATGCTCAAGTTTTATCTATTTCTAAAAATCAACAGCCCATTGGTTACCTTATTCTCTGGAAAATGTTGGATTTTATATTCATTGAGCATTTTGAAGTGTTTGAAAGTTTTAGAGGAAAAAGCTTAGGTTCAAAAATTCTTAATGAATTGATAAAAAAACACAGCAAAATAATTTTAGAAACAGAACCATCCACTTTTAATGATATTGCAAAAAGAAGAGTCAATTTTTATCAAAGAAATTATTTTGAAATTTTAGATAAAAACTACATTCAACCAAGTTATGGCATTGGTAAGAACCCTATCAATTTATGGTTAATGGGAACTTTTATTCCTAAAAATTTAGAAAAATACATTCATGAAATCTATAAAATCGTTTATCAAAA
>CAUTLL010000141.1:0-3404 GCA_963539275.1 uncultured Flavobacteriaceae bacterium | reverse complement strand
ATTCATCAAAAGTCAGCGGAGAAAATCTCAACAAATCTAAAATTTCATTTTCTAGAGATACCGAAGTCTTTTTTAAAGCTAAACAATAACTACATTTCCCACAATTTTCAGCTTTCTTTTCTCCAAAATAGGCTAAAATCAATCTCATTTTGCAATAATCTTGATTTCTAATGAAATATTTCATTTCCTCCCATTTTTGCATTTTATTCTTTTGTATCTGCTCAAAAAATTTCCATATTTTCCCTTCAAAACTTCTCATATCCCGATGAACAATGAACTTTATACTATCCTGATTTCCATCAATATATTCCAAAAAACCTTTATCAGACAATTGCTGTATTCGTTTTCGCACATCATCTTGGTTAATACCAAATTTATTACTCAATGCCTTTTCATTAAAAGAAACTTTATTCATACTTACTCCCGCTAAATTCCTAAACAATAATTCCACAAAATAAGCTTCTTTTTGAGGAAGAGATTCCAAATCATCAGGAGATAATTTTAGTTCTATGGTTGAAAAAGTTTTATAATTATTCCAATAAATAATCTCTTGATTATGAAGGAAATTCAATACATTTTTAATTTTTGCATAAGACAAATATGTTGATTTTTGCAATCTCTTCAAATCCAACTGAAAAACCAAATCAGAATTTTCTCCATCAGCAATTTGAAAAATAGAATATAAAGAATTAATAACCTTCAAAAACTCTGTTTTATTAGGAATTTGCTGTTGCAAAATATCATCTATTTCGCTCAATTCCTGTTCATTCCATAGCAAAAAAACATTACTTTCATGCCCATCACGCCCTGCTCTTCCTATTTCCTGATAATAATTTTCCAAAGATGCAGACGATGAAAAATGGATCACAAATCTCACATTATCCTTATCAATACCCATCCCAAAAGCATTTGTAGAAACCAATACTTCTTGATTGCTATTCTGCCACTTTTTTTGCCTTTCGTTTTTTTCTTTTGGCGATAATCCTGCATGATAAAAATCTACATTTTTCAATCCTTTGTGAACTAAAAATTGAGTCAATTCTTCTGCTTCTTTTCTGGTTCTTACATAAATAATTCCCGAGAAAGGATTGTGCTTCAAAAAATTAAAAATTCGTTCATACTTATCCGAAATTTTTTCTATGAAAATTCTTAAATTATCCCTTTGATAACTTTTTTGAAAAATTTTAGGTTGTATTAAGCCTAACTTTTCTTCAATATCCGCTACTACTTTGGGGGTTGCTGTTGCCGTTAAAGCCAAACAGGGTAAATTTCCTATCTCTTTTCTAAATCTCTGTATATGCTGGTAACTTGGTCTAAAATCCTGCCCCCATTCTGAAATACAATGAGCCTCATCTACTGCTATAAAAGATAATTCTACATCTACTATTTTTCTTAAAAATGTAGAATTAGAAAGTCTCTCTGGTGAAATATATAAAATTTTTATTTCTCCTCTTATTGCCTTATTATAAATTAATTCTTGCTCCCCTTCATCTAATTCAGCACTTAAATACTCAGCATCTACACCTATAGATTTCAAATGAAAGACCTGATCTTTCATCAATGCCAATAAAGGAGAAATGACAAGGCACATTCCTTCCATCACCAGTGCAGGAAGCTGATAACACAACGATTTTCCACCTCCCGTTGGTAATAATGCTAATGTATCTTGTTTACATATTATAGAAAAAATAATATCCTCCTGAACATCTCTAAAAATATCATATCCCCAAAAATCTTTTAGTGTTTGTAACAAAATTCCCTTAATTTCTTCTCTTGATTGCATAATAAAATTTCAGAGCATAAAAATAAAAAAGAGACTGGATAAATCCAATCTCTTTCTATAAAAGTTTTGAAAAATATACTTATTATTTTACATCACTCTTTGGTAATGCTTCCCATTCATCACCTGTAATATACTCTACAGTCACTTTTCTATCAGATTGTCTCTCTGCATTAGAAGCAGTTACTGGAACTACCGCATTTTTAGAGCCCAAACCACGAGATTTCAATTGGTTAGGATTTACTCCTCTTTTTTCCAATTCTACCACTACAGCTCTTGCTCTTCTTCTTGACAAGTCTAGATTATAATTTTCATTTCCTTTTTTATCTGTATTACCAGTTAATAAGAAAGTTCCTCCATTTGATGCTTTAATTACTTCTGCTGCTTGATCTAATTTAGGGAAAGATTCCGCAACAATTTCTGTTTTATCAAATACAAATAAAACATTTTTTAATACCAACTCTGCATCTTTTGCGACTACAGAATGATCCATAACTTGCTCTTCTGGACATCCTTGATTACTTGCAGGACCTGGTACAGTTACACATTTATCATGTAAATCTATAACTCCATCTAAATCTGTATCTAATGCAACTCCTGCACCATCTACTCTTGCCCCGGCTGGTGTATCTAATTGTTTATCCCAATCATCACATACTCCATCATTATCATTATCTCCATTTTTACACACTTCCAAATCTGTTACTGAAACTGTATCTAATTTATAGTAAAGTTCTTGTAACGGATCATGCCACATCAAATGAGATGGATGCTTTCCTATTTTATAAGTCAATCCCAAATTAAAATTAAAGAAATTATCAGAGTTTTGTTCCTCTATCATATTAATTCTGCTATAAGCATCTCCTCCTCCATCAAACTCATCTTCCCCTGTATAAACATACATTCCTCTAAGTCCTAAATCCAATCTTCTACTTAATTTATACTTCACCCCAGCTCCTGCTTGGAAAGTCATATTTTTAAATCCTACACCTCCTCTTCCCTGAGTTTCATATGAAGATTCTCCTACATCCTTTCTCTTTGCATCATACCCCAAAACTCCTACCCCTGCATAACCATGAAATGCCCATCTATAAGGAGATTTATTATCAACTCTTCTAAACAAATTAGAAAAATTAATATCTCCTAAAAGTGAAATCATGTGAAATTGTGTCTTTGCCTTTACTGTTTTTCCTTCATTAGATTGCTTAGTTTGACCGCCATCATATTGTAAACTCAAACCAAAAGCATGGGTAATAGCTTTATCCAAACTTACATAATAAGAATATCCAATGTTAGTAGTACCATTTCCATTTCTAATAGATGTCAAATCGGCAGACTGTACCAAAGGAATCCCTGCACCAAAAGAAACAGACCAATCATTAAATTTTCTCTCTTTATGTTTAAATGGAACCACATGCTCTTCCCCTTTTTCAAAAAGAATAGGTTCATATTTTTTCACTTCCTCTTGTGCCATAAGAAATGAAGATGCCAATGTTATTGCTAATGCTGCAAAATTATTTTTCATAATTTTCTATTTTTTGTATTTTTTACGATTATTTTTGTTCAATATATACTCTTCTATTAGCTTCATTTTTCCATTCTGGACATTTAGAAGCAGGATCAC
>CAUTLL010000140.1:0-3410 GCA_963539275.1 uncultured Flavobacteriaceae bacterium | reverse complement strand
ATTTTTTGATTTTCTTTTTTTTCTCCCAGACTATTCTTATCACTTGGAAAAAGAAGATGAATATTCGCACCTGCATCAAGAGTGAAAAATAGAGGTAAATTTGTTTCTTTTCGGAAATTCCAAATTTTATGAACAACCTCTATTGTTCCTGTTTTCATCAAGATAAATGCTGGTTGACTCATCATCATCATTGCATGTAAAGTCAAAGCTTCATGCTCCACTAATGAAATAAATCTGTCCAAATCTCCACTTTCCAAAATCTCTTTCATTGGCGAAAAATTATCTTTTGCCTCTTGAAAACGCCTTTCTGCATAGGGATTCGTATTCATCAAACCATGTCCTATAGTGGAACTCACTGATTTTTCTCCCTCGTGGATAAGCAAAACCCAATCATTAAAATCTCTAAATACGGAATGAACTTTGTCATTCGGATACTGCACTGCAAAAAAATCAGAACTTCCTAAAACTACAGGAGTTTCTCCCCAAACTACCAACCCATTATAAAGGCTTCTACACGCACTCCCACTACCTAAACGGGCCAGAAAAGAAGCTTTCTGGATTTTATCAAAATCATATTCTTCCCGATTATAAAACGCTTGTTCTATCTCTACTAAACATTTTGCTATCGCACCAAATCCCGATGCAGAACTAGCAATACCAGAACTATGAGGAAATGTATTTTCCGTATGAATCTCATAACTTCCTTTCAAAATCCATGGCAAATAAATCTCAATACTTTCAAAATATTTTTTAATTTTTGTAGCAAAACTATCCTCTTCTTTCCCTGATAAAAAAGTCTTCACTGAAAACTCCTTTCCTGCAAAAAAAAATATTTTAGTATAAGTTTTACAATGATTAAGCGTATAGCTAATACTCGGATTTGCAGGAATTTGTCCTTTATATTTTCCCCAATATTTAATCAATGCAATATTAGAAGGACAACTCTCAGATACCTCCATATCTTTAATCTCAAAATCAGAATTTCCTATGAATAATTGAGTCATTTTTTTCTTTATTTTAGAAAAACTAATTTAAAATTTTAATATTAAAAATCTAATCCTTTTTTGAGAAAGTATTCTTATAATTTTTCAAATGAAAATCAAGACTATCTTTTACAGAAATGAATTGAAAATTTAATTCTTTTATAATTTTTTTATTAGAAATTAGTGTAAATTCTGTAAGCATTTTGATATTCTCTTTACTGATTATTCTTAAATATGGAAATAACCATCCCAATGCTAAATTCAGACCATACCCTAAATTTAACCAAAATTTCGGAAGTATAACGGATTCATTCTTTCCTAAAAATCGCCTAATCTTATCGGCAACTTCCTTATATTTTTTATTTTCAGAAATGATAATATATCGCTCCCCAAACTTCTCTTTTTCCATCAAAATTATAGCGATTTTTGCTACATCTCTCACATCCACATAAGCCGTTCCTCCACTAAATGAAAATGGACTTTTTTCAAAACTAGGAAATAATCCCCCACTACTTTTTCCCCAATTTCCGCTACCAATAATTACCCCTGGGTTGATAATAATAGTATTCATTCCTTCTGCATAAGTTCTCCATACTTCCATCTCCGAAAGATATTTAGACAAAGCATAAGCAGAATTTTGTTTTTTTCCATCAAATTCAGATTCTTCATCTATTTCTCCTTTTTCATTGATTTTATCAAAAACTGCAATAGAGCTTACAAACAAAAACTTTTTAACTGATTTTTCTTCTGCAATATAGAGTAAATTCTTAGTCCCTTCTATATTAGTTTTGAACATTTCTGCTTCATCTTTAGGATAAAAACTCACTTTTGCAGAACAATGATAAACTTCTTCTATCCCTTCAAGTGCTATTCGTAAAGAATCCAAATCCTCAAAATCTACCTCTACCCATTCTATTTTTTTGAAATATTCATCAGTCTGACTTGTGTAAAAATCCCACGATTTTTTAACCTCTTGGAGATTACTCATTTCTCTTTTCGTAGCACGGACGGATTTCCCTTGTTTCAATAATTCCAATACTAAAACTCTCCCTAAAATACCAGTAGCTCCAGTAACTAAAACCATCTTTTTAATCTGATTTAATAATTAATCCATAGCTTTTTTTGCTATGGATTGATTTTTTACGGATTAGTAGACCATAACGACGCACTAGCTAGCATCGCTCTTTTATTTAATTTCAATAAATCTACAACTAATTCTGCAAAATCTTCTGGTTGTAATACCTTTTCAGGATTTCCATCTGTGATTTTTAACACCTCCTTACTCATATCTGAAGCAATAGTGCTTGGCATCAAAGTCGTTACACGAATATTTTGTTTTCTTAATTCCAACATCATAGACTCTGACATTCCAATTAAACCAAATTTAGATGCAGAATAAGCAGAAGTCATAGCATTACCTTTCAGCCCTGCGGTAGAAGAAATATTAATAATATCCCCTGTTTTTCTCTCCACCATACTTGGCACTACAGCTTTAACTACATAATACGCCCCAAAAAGATTAGTTTTCACGATTTCTTCCCACTTTTCATCCTCCATTTCTAAAATTCCTCCAAAAGCTGCTACTCCCGCATTATTCACTAAAATATCAATTTTTCCAAAATCTTTTTGCAATTTTTCCAAAGCACCATAAACCTCTGTTTTAGATGTTATATCAAAAACTGCATAAGCTGATTTTACCCCTTTTCTTTCTATTTCTTGAACTACTTCTTTTAACTTTTCTTCATTTCTCCCCGTAATTGCAACATTTACTCCTTCTTTCGCTAAAGCAAGAGCTATCGCCTTACCTATTCCTCTGCTTCCTCCTGTTATTAAAGCTATTTTTCCTTTTAATTCTTGCATATCCTATAATTTTATTACAAATATAAATCTTTTTTATCAATCTTAATTCAATAAAAAATTACTTACTCCCTCATTAAAATCCTTAGCATTTTCCACTTGAACCCAATGTCCCGCATCTTTAATTGTTATCAATTGATACTTAGGAAATTGTTTCTGAATTAAAAATTCATCTTGAGGCAAAATATAATGTGATTTTTCTCCCTTAATAAATAATGTTTCTCCTTCAAAAATTCCAAACCGAATAGGCTTCCCCACAAAATCACCATACTTTTCCGCCAAAACTTTAAGATTAAACCTCCAATTTAACCTATCTTCTCGTTCCCAATATAAATTTTTTACTAAAAACTGGACAACAGATTTCTCCTTAATCGTTTCTTCTAACCTTTCCTCTACCTCCTTTCGATTGGTAATCTTTTCAAAATCTATACTTTGTAAAGCTTCTATTATCTTTTGATGATGTGGCGGATAAGCTTTCGGAGCAATATCTACCACTATTATTTTTTTTACTCTCTCTGGATAAGTTATCGCAAACTGCATCACCGCCTTTCCTCCTAAAGAATGCCCCAA
>CAUTLL010000139.1:0-3432 GCA_963539275.1 uncultured Flavobacteriaceae bacterium | reverse complement strand
CGTTGTTTGAAGAGCATATATTTCCGCCATCGATTGAGGTAACTCTTAAACCAGAATATATTGCCCCAGAGAAAATAAACGGAGTGATAAAACAATTAGGCGAAGTGAAGGGTGTTTCAGAAGTAAAGAATGATAGTGAGCTTACACAAAAGGTCTATTATAATCTGAATAGAATCTTGCTATGGATTGTGGGGTTTGCAGCATTATTTTTGGTAATAGCAATTATCTTAATCAATAGTTCTATTCGTTTGAAAATCTTTTCTAAAAGATTTATTATTAAGACTATGCAACTCGTAGGAGCAAGGAGAAGATTTATTTTAAAGCCTTTCATTAAAGAGGCGGTGATTATCGGGATTATAGGAGCGATTATTGGGATTTTACTATTATCTGTGGTATGGTATTATTTTACAGAGGAGATAGGAGATGCTTTTGTACAAGACACAAGCCAGTTCGTTTGGTTGGTTTTAGGAGTTGTTATTGTAGGAATTACAATTACTGTATTAAGCACTATTTTTGCTACTTGGAGGTTTTTAAAATCTAACATGGATGATTTGTATTACACATAAAAAAAGAAATAAGGTTCGTGAAGGAAATTTCTTTTACGAACTTTATGTCATTTTATACTCAAGGAGATGAAAAAAAATAATCAAGAAAGAGAAGAAAGAAATAATTTTTATTTTGGAAAAAGAAATTTTAGGTTGATGCTCATTGGTTTAGCTATTATCATTATCGGATTTTTATTGATGATGGGGCAGGGAGCAAATACAAGACCAGATGGAACATTTGATCCAAACTATTGGAATGAAGAGATTTTTTCAGTATTGAGAATTAGAATTGCACCCTTGTTGGTCGTTACAGGATTTGTGGTGCAGATTTTTGCAATCTTAAAAAGAAAGAAATAGGAATGGAATTGATAGAAGCGATTATTATAGCGATTATAGAAGGCCTGACAGAATATTTACCCATATCTTCCACGGCGCATATGGGCTTTACAGCAGCATTATTAGGCATGGAAGAAACCGAATATTTGAAGATGTTTCAAGTTTCTACGCAGTTTGGGGCGATTTTATCCATTGTGGTAATTTATTGGAAGAAGTTTTTTGATATTAATAATTTTCAGATTTACATTAAATTGGCGTTTGCGGTGATACCAGCTTTATTTTTTGGATACTTATTTGATGATAAAATTGAGGCTGTTTTGGGAAATCAAGTTGTGATTTCTTCTGTTTTGATTTTAGGCGGAATTATTTTATTATTTGTGGATAAAATGTTTGTTTATTCTACCATTACAGATGAAAAAGAGGTATCTATCAAAAAGGCTGTAATCATTGGCTTTTGGCAATGCCTAGCAATGATGCCAGGAACTTCTCGTTCTGCTGCATCTATCATAGGGGGAATACATCAAGGATTAACAAGAAAAGCAGCCGCAGAGTTTTCTTTCTTTTTGGCATTACCAACGATGTTAGCCGTAACGGTCTATTCTATTTTTGTGAAGACTTGGGAAAATGGACAGAAAGGCTATGAAATGATTATGGAAACGTCCAAAAATATTCAGACTTTTTTGGTGGGAAATGTAGTCGCTTTCGTGATAGCATTGATTGCCGTTAAGTTTTTTATTGGGATTTTAGCTAAATATGGGTTTAAGTTTTGGGGTTGGTATAGGATTATTGTAGGAGTGGTTTTATTGATTTATTTTTATTCTCATTAAGTAAGAATGAAAATATTTATAGGATAATTTTAGATTAAGAACGATTTTAATGACTTTAGAACAAATACAAGATGGGCAAATTTTTCTAGTAGACAAACCATTAGATTGGACATCTTTTCAAGTAGTGAATAAAATGAAATTCAAACTGAAAAGAGAATTCAAATTAAAGAAAATAAAAATAGGTCATGCAGGGACTCTTGACCCTAGAGCTACAGGATTGCTCGTAGTCTGCACAGGAAAAACCACCAAGAAAATTCCAGAGATACAAGATGCTCCCAAAGAATATTGGGCAGAGATAAAGATCGGAGCTCAGACAGAGTCTTATGATACAGAAAAGCCTGAGATATTGTTAGTAGATTATCAGCATATTACAAAAGATTTGGTTGAAAATGCATTGGGGAAATTTTTAGGTGAAATAGAGCAGAAGCCTCCAATTTTTTCGGCGATAAAAGTAGATGGAGAGAGGGCATATAACCTCGCAAGAGCAGGACAAGAAGTGGAAGTAAAATCTCGTAAGATTACAATACATTATATCAAAGAAATTCAAATAAATTTTCCTAAGATTAGTTTTATAGTAGGGTGTTCTAAGGGGACATATATCCGTTCTTTGGCTCATGATATAGGGCAAGAATTGGGAGTAGGAGCGTATTTAACTCAATTAAGAAGAACTAAAATAGGTCAATTATTTGTAGAAAATGCTTCTGATGATTTTTTGAAGAATGAATTTGAATTTTCTAAATTATAAAAAATGTATTAAATGAAAATCCTCCTTTTTAAAGGAGGATTTTTTAATGTTTTTCATTGATTAAATCTTTTGTTCCTTGATCTAATTCTGATTTGAGAGGGATAAAAAATCTTAAAGGATTTTTAAGGAAGAAGCGGAAAATTTCTTGGTAAATTTTTCCCACCTCACCAAAATTTACTTCTCTAGAGCGAAATGCTAAAATCATTGATAATCCGAAGCTTACGATAAAATTGAAAAAACCAATGAGAAATACTGTGATAAGGCAAATCCAAAAATCATAAGTGGAAATTTCAAATCCTTTGCCATAAAGTCCTAATGCAAAATTTCCCGCAGAGAATGTAATATGGCGAATATCCAAATCTAAACCTAAAAATATTCCCAAAGGGGCTATCATACCTAAAAATATCCCAAACCAAAGATTAGAAATAATTCCTGCCCAGTTTTTAGAATAAAAAATAGCAATTTTTTTAGAAAAGGGAATTCCAAAAATATTATTCAAATAAGGATTTTGGGCTATTCTTTGTGGTATTTTTTGGAAAATAGAATTGTTAGAAATACTTCCTGATATTATACCTGAAATACATAAAAATACTCCTGCGATACATGCATGAATAATAGCTTTAGATTGGAAAGGGTCTAAATCTTTGAGTAATTTATTGGCTTTTTGGGCAGCAAAATTTTTGTCAAAAAAATAATCCATACCGTAAATAAGAGCCAATACTGTAGGAAATACCCATAGAACATTCCCCACAAAGGCTATAAATTGGGTTCTGAAAAGTTTTGCAACTAAATTCGCAAATGCTTGATAATTATAGTTTTTGGTTTCGTCAGATAGGATTTTTGCCATCGTTGTAGCAGTCATCGCAGGTTGTTTAGTTGCCAAGGTAAATCCCAATAAATAAATTACTACAAAGCCAATAGCATAATTCATAGAATAAAGTATAGCATGTAGAAAATCACTGCCATATACAGAACTAAA
>CAUTLL010000138.1:0-3447 GCA_963539275.1 uncultured Flavobacteriaceae bacterium | reverse complement strand
TTCTGCGATAGAAGGAGTAGATTTAGTTTTAGGGGCAAAGGAGAAATTTAATTTGCTAAATTTTCTTGATGATTTGCAAAAATCTGAAGCTTCTGCACAAGTTCATTCTTGTGAAATAGAAGATGCAGATTTCTTTATAGGGTCTTATTCTATTGGAGATAGAACTCGTGCTTTTTTGAAAGTACAAGATGGCTGTGATTATAAATGTACTTATTGTACTATTCCACAGGCGAGGGGGATTTCTCGTTCTGATACCATTGAAAATATTGTAAAAAATGCTTCTGAAATTGCAAAACAAAACATAAAAGAAATTGTTTTGACAGGGGTAAATATCGGTGATTATGGAAAGGGGGAGTTTGGTAATAAAAAGCATGAGCACACTTTCTTAGATTTAGTGAAAGAACTTAATAAAGTAGATGGAATTGAAAGGATTAGAATTTCATCTATTGAACCGAATTTATTGAAAGACGAAACGATAGAGCTTGTTTCTAAAAGTCATAACTTTGTACCGCATTTTCATATTCCTTTACAGTCAGGTTCCGATGATATTTTGAAAAAAATGAAGCGCCGTTACCTTACGCCATTATATTTAAGTAGGGTTAATAAAATCCGAGAAATCATGCCACATGCTTGTATCGGAGTAGATGTAATTGTTGGATTTCCTGGTGAGACTGAAGAGAAATTTTTAGAAACTTATAATTTTTTAGCGGATTTACCGATTAGTTACCTTCATGTCTTCACTTATTCTGAAAGGGATAATACAGAGGCTGTAGAAATGGAAGGTGTAGTGCCAATAGCGGAAAGAAAAAGAAGAAATAAAATGCTCCGTATTCTTTCTGAAAAAAAGAAAATGGCATTTTACCAGACGCAAATAGGAAAAACTTTACCTGTACTTTGGGAGCATGAGGAGAAAAATGGAATGATGTATGGCTTTACAGATAATTATGTAAGAGTTCAAAAACCATTTAATTCTAATTCTATTAATCAGATAGAAATGGTAAAATTAGAGAAAATTTCAGCAGAAGGGAATGTGATTGTATCTAATTTGTTTGAAGATTTTTTAACAAAAGTTTAACGACTATTTTTTAATAAGGAAAAATATTTTATATAATTTTAGCCATTCATAAGGAAATAATAGATTGAATATGTCATATAGAGATACTTACGGAGATGATATCATCACTTTGAAAAACGCAAAAATCATTCAGAAAAACTTCACAGTGCTTTCTGATGTTAATCTAAACATTAAAAGAGGACGATTTACATATCTTATTGGAAAAACAGGTTCTGGAAAAAGTAGTTTATTAAAGGTG
Source organism: uncultured Flavobacteriaceae bacterium (assembly GCA_963539275.1). Classification (GTDB taxonomy): domain Bacteria; phylum Bacteroidota; class Bacteroidia; order Flavobacteriales; family Weeksellaceae; genus JABCPE02. Next base: position 2,134 of record CAUTLL010000138.1, on the reverse strand, counting down.
CTTTATGGGCATTTACCTTTGAGTGAAGGACAGGGAGAAGTGGTAGGGTTTGATTTGCTAAAATTGAAAACCTCTCAAATTCCGAACTTAAGAAGAAGATTAGGAATTGTTTTCCAAGATTTCCAACTTTTGACAGATAGAAGCGTGGAGAAAAACTTGCTCTTCGTTTTGGAAGCCACAGGATGGAATAATAAAACTTTAATAGAAGATAGAATAAATGAAGTGCTAAGCAATGTAGGCATGAAAACGAAAAAACATAAAATGCCGCATGAACTCTCTGGAGGGGAACAACAGCGTGTGGCTATTGCTCGTGCGTTGCTCAATCACCCTGAGCTTATCCTTGCAGATGAGCCTACGGGGAACTTAGACCCTGAGACCTCTAATGATATCATGACCTTGCTAAAGCAAGTCTCACAAGAGAGAAATTGTGCAGTGCTGATGGCTACCCATGATTATCATTTGATACAAAACTTCCCTGGGGAGGCTATCAAATGCGAAGATGGAGCAATCTCAATGATTGAGGATACGAATGAGCTTTTTGTATAAGAGCTTTAAGAAAAAAATCAAATTAGAAATAAAATAGGGGGAAATACTCTCAAATGAAACCAGTCGAGCACTTGATTGGTTTTAATTTTGTAGAGCGAAATTCCCAAAGAACTTGGGAAATTAAGATAGACCAGATTAAGACTTCTCAAGATATTGGGAAATCTGAATTTTGTTGAGTTTTAACCAAATTACTCTATGAGAGATTAAAAAACAAGAATATTCTATTATTTTATTACATTTGCACCATAAATTTTAGAGATGAATAAAGTTCGTGTAAGATTTGCACCAAGTCCGACAGGGCCTTTGCATTTAGGAGGGGTGAGGACTGCATTATATAATTATCTTTTTGCCAAAAAAAATGGTGGAGATTTTATCCTTAGAATAGAAGATACTGACACTACTCGCTATGTAGAGGGGGCAGAAGATTATATCATGGAAGCGATGGGGTGGCTGGGTATATCTCCTGTGGAGAGCCCAAAAGTAGGCGGAGATTTCGCTCCTTATAGACAATCTGAAAGGCGAGAAATCTACGATAGATATACGAAACAAATCCTGAAAACCGACTACGCCTATTTAGCTTTTGATACCCCAGAAGAATTAGATGCTATCCGTACAGAATATGAAGAGAGAGGAGAGGTCTTTTCTTATAATAATGTCAGCAGAAAGAATTTGAAGAATAGTCTTACTCTTTCAGAAAAGGAAGTACAAGAGCTTTTAGATAAAAATACTCCATTTGTGGTTAGATTCAAAATGCCAGAGAATAGAGTGATGAATCTTACGGATATTATTCGCGGAGATTTTAGCGTTAATACTGATACGCTTGATGATAAAGTTTTGGTAAAACAAGATGGAATGCCGACTTATCATTTCGCAAACATCATCGATGACCATGAGATGAGAATCTCGCATGTTATCAGAGGAGAAGAATGGCTTCCCTCAATGGCTCTGCACACCTTACTCTATGAGGCGATGGGCTGGCAAGCTCCACAGTTTGCTCACTTACCTCTCATCTTAAAACCTGAGGGTAAAGGTAAATTAAGCAAAAGAGATGGGGATAAGTTTGGCTTTCCGGTATTCCCGCTCAACTTTACAGATAAGGAAACAGGAAATATCTCAAAGGGCTACCGAGAAGAAGGTTATTTCCCAGAGGCTTTTATCAATTTCTTAGCACTGCTGGGGTGGTCGCCATCTGATGATAAAGAAATTCTCTCTTTGGAGGAAATGGCTCAGGAGTTTGACTTATATAAAGTGCATAAATCAGGAGCGAGATTCAGCAAGGAAAAAGCTGAATGGTTTAATCAACAATACTTACACAAAAAATCTGATGTAGAGATTTTACCATTATTAAAACAACAAGTAGAGCAGGTTAAAACAGCTTTGTTTTCTGATGAGATATTGCTTAGAATTATTGGTTTGATGAAAGAAAGAGCAGTTTTCTTGAAGGATATTTATATTGAAGGAGAATTCTTTTTCCAAGCCCCAAAAAGTTATGATGAAAAAGGTTTGAAGAAGGCTTACGGAGAAAATACAGGGGAGATTTTAGCCGAGTTTATTCAAAAAATAACTCAAGTAGACTTCCAAGCTGAGT
>CAUTLL010000137.1:0-3456 GCA_963539275.1 uncultured Flavobacteriaceae bacterium | reverse complement strand
AATGAAGCAGACTTTAGGAATAGGTGTATCTTATAATTTGGGAATGGAAAATAAGGAAAAAAATTTAAAAAAGGATAAGGTTAAAATTTTCTAAAGTATGACAGATATTATTCAACTTTTACCTGATTTTGTAGCGAATCAAATAGCAGCGGGTGAGGTGGTGCAAAGACCTGCGTCTGTGGTAAAAGAGCTTCTAGAAAACGCTATAGATGCAAAGGCAACAAAGATAGAACTCATAGTAAGAGATGCTGGTAAAAATCTTATCCAAGTAGTAGATAATGGAATTGGAATATCTGAAACTGATGCCCGAATGGCATTTGAGAGGCATGCAACTTCCAAAATTAGAACGACAGAAGATATTTTTAATATTGAGACCAAAGGATTTCGTGGAGAGGCTTTGGCATCTATTGCAGCAGTGGCTCAGGTGGAGTTGAAGACTAAAAATATAGGGAATGATTTAGGAACAAATATTTATATAGAGGGAGGAGAGTTGCAATTTCAAGAGCCAATACAGACAGCAGAAGGTTCTAATTTTTCAGTGAAAAATCTGTTTTATAATGTCCCTGCTCGTAGAAAATTTTTGAAAAAAGATAATATTGAATTTCGTCATATTATTGATGAGTTTCATCGTATAGCATTAGCACATGAGCAGATAGAATTTTCTCTTTATCATAATGATGAAGAGATTTTTAAGCTTAGAAAAGCAAATGTTTTACAAAGAATTATAGATGTATTTGGAAGGAAATTACAGCCTTTGATGGTGCCAGTTAAAGAGGATATGGATTGGATAAAGCTTAGTGGCTTTGTAGCAAAACCAGAAGGTGCAAAGAAATCCAGAGGTGAGCAATTCTTTTTCGTGAATGGTCGTTTTTTTAAGAGTGCTTATCTTAATAGAGCGGTTCAAGATGCTTTTGAAGGTCTTTTAGGGGCGGGGTATATTCCTTCGTTTTTTATTTATTTGGAGTTATCTCCTGAAAAAATAGATGTTAATATTCATCCTCAAAAAACGGAAGTTAAATTTGAAGATGAGCATTTGATTTATGCTCTGATTCGTTCTACCATAAAGCGTTCTTTGGGAATTTATAATATAACTCCCTCTTTAGATTTTGGGAAAAAACCTGAAATGGATATTTTTGGAGGAAGAATTAGTGCTCCTATTACAACGGATTTTACTGGAATTAAAGTAGATAAAGATTATAATCCTTTTAATAATACAGAAATAGGGAATATTACACCTTCTAAAATGGTAAATATTACGGAGGTGGTGCAACAAGGTTTGGAAACCAAGCCATCTAAAATTAATGAACTTTTTAATGATGAAGATTTTGATGAAGATTTGATGAGGTTACCTAATGGGTATTGGCTTTATAATCAGGGTTTTAAAACATTGATGTTAGATATGAGCCGTATTAATAGGGTAGTTTTATTGGATAAAAAAAATAAATTATCTCAAGAAAAATCGGGGCATATTTTATTATATTCTTTAGAGTATCATCTTAATGAAATGGAAAAAGTGAAGTATGCGAATATTAAAAAATATCTTCCGAAATTAGGATTTGATATTAGTTTGAATGAAGGTAATGTTTTGAGAATTAATGCTATTCCTGAAGGATTAAGTGAAAGTAAAGCTATAGTGTTTTTGGAGTCTATATTAGAGATTTCAGACTACAAAAATGAATCTGATTTTATGAATCATTATGATGAACAATGGATAAAGATTCAATCCAAATCTAAATTTGATTTTATATATAAAGATGATGTAGAAAAATTACTTAAAGAGTATATTAAATTAGGATTTCCAGAATATCTTCCCGATGGTAAAAAGTGTTTCGTAGAACTACCTTTAGAAGAGTTGAAAAATAGATTTTAGTATTTTCTTAGTTTTTCTAAAAGTCTTGTCATGTCAATTGTTTCTTCGTGGCGTTTGAAAATAGCTTGTCCATTCTTGAATACAATAAAAGTAGCAGATGGAACTTCCATTCCCAAATCAGAGCTTATTTCATCTTTTAATAGAGTATTTCCAGTATAGTTTAATTTATAAAATTTTACTTCGGATAAATTCATTTTTCTAGCTTGGCTTTCTAAATCACTAATCATATAATCACTTCGAAAATGCATTGTAGCACAAGTCTGTATAATAACAGGCTTTTCATAAGAGTCTTTGTAGGCTTGTTTTAAATCTTCACTTGTTTCGATTTTGTGCCAAATTTGACTATCCTTATAAGCTTTTTTAAATTTTTTCCAAAAATCAAATAATCCCATGAGTAAAAAATTTTTGTAAAATTATTAATAATTTGTTAATATTGAAAATTAAAATCAAATTTAATATGAAAAAAGCATTGATAGTTGTAGATATGCAGAATGATTTTTGTAAGGGAGGAAGTTTAGAAGTGGTAGGCTCTGAGAGTATTATTCCATACATTAATTGTCTTATGGAAAATGAAAAATATGATGAAGTAATTTTTACTCAAGATTATCATCCTAAAGAACATAAGAGTTTTGCTTCAAACCATGGTAAAAATGTGGGAGAGGTTATCTGCTTTAATGGAATTTCTCAAGTGCTATGGACGGATCATTGTATTCAAGGGACTTATGGCGTAGAAATTCATTCTAAAATAAATCAAAAATACATTACTAAATTAATACGAAAAGGAATGAATGTGGAGATTGATAGTTATAGTGCTTTTTTTGATAATCAACACTTAGCTGATACGGGATTAGCAGATTATTTAGTAGATAAGGGAATAAAAGAATTAGAAGTGGTAGGGTTGGCATTAGATTATTGTGTGAAATATACTTGCCTTGATGCAGTTAAAATGGGTTTTAAAACAGCATTACATTTTAAGGGAACAAGGGCTGTAAATCTTAATCCTTATGATGCTAAGAATACCATTTTTGAACTTTTGGAAAATGGAGTTTCTATTTTTGGATAAATTTTAAATGAAAATAAAAAAGCTATTGTTTAAATACAATAGCTTTTGATAATTTTAATGGTGCTTAAAAAGTAGCTTTTAAGTCAGCTTTTAAATCTTCAATGTCTTCTAAACCAACAGAAAGGCGAATAAGATCCGGAGTAACTCCTGTGGTGTTTTGTTGTTCCTCTGTTAGTTGCTGATGAGTCGTACTAGCAGGGTGAATGATGAGAGATTTTGTATCTCCTATGTTAGCTAAAAGAGAGAATATTTTTACATTATTAATAACTTTTTTTGCTCCTTCATATCCTGATTTAAGCCCAAAAGTAACGATTCCACTTTGTCCTTTTGGAAGATATTTTTTCACTAAGTGATTATCCAAAGAAGGATAATTTACCCAAGATACCTCAGGTTGCTCCTTAAGCCATTTTGCTAGTTCTAAAGCATTTTCACTATGTTTTTTTATTCTAATATCGAGAGTTTCTAAACTTTGTAGAATTTGAAATGCATTGAATGGACTTAAAGCAGCTCCCAAATCACGAAG
>CAUTLL010000136.1:0-3529 GCA_963539275.1 uncultured Flavobacteriaceae bacterium | reverse complement strand
TAATTCTATGTTGTTCTTTTTAAGAGCTCCCATGAATTGAGAGTAAGAAAGTCCGTATTCTCTAGCCCCTGCATTGATACGAGTAATCCAAAGACTTCTGAAATTTCTTTTCTTCTCTTTTCTGCCTCTATAGGCATATTGCATTGCTTTTTCTACTGCATTTTTAGCAACAGTCCAAACATTTTTTCTTCTTCCGAAGAATCCTTTTGCTTGTTTAAGGATTTTTTTTCTGCGAGCTCTTGAAGCTACTGCATTTACTGATCTTGGCATAGTTAAAATTATTTTGTTTTTTTGAAAAGGGCGAATTTTTAATCATTGTTAAAAATTACTTAGCTACACCTTTTCAGGGTTAAACTTTTTTGAATTATAAATAATAAAATTCTTATAAACCACAATGATTTATAAAAACTACTTAATTGCTAATTGTCTTAAAACGCTTTTTTCATCTACATTAGCAACATAAGAAGTCTGAGTAAGGTTTCTCTTTCTCTTTGTTTCTTTTTTTGTTAAAATGTGACTTTTGAAAGCATTTTTTCTTTTGATTTTACCAGTTCCGGTAAGAGCAAAACGCTTTTTAGCACCTGATTTCGTTTTTAATTTTGGCATTTTCTAACTTCTTTTATGTATTTGTTATCAATATTTTTATTTACAATACTTTTCATAATAGTTTACAAAAGGCATTGGTGATTCTTTCTCAAAATCTATTTTGTCCATATTCTCAATTAATTTAGGGCATCTATCAGCAAAGTATTTTTTCAACCACTTTTTATTTGCGGCTTCTTCTCCAATGGAGATTCCCAAATTATGTCTAAATACATGGTCCGCTGGCTCATCTTTATACTTAAATAAATAGTCAGTATAGGTACTTGGCGGAATAAGAATACCCCCACTTACACGCTGAGATGGAATATGAACAGTGATGGAGTAAACTATCAAATCTTTAACTTCTTTTATTTTGAAGGCCCATAAATTTCTTTTATTCCTGAAATTTATCAATTCTCCAATTGAAGTACTTCCATCATCATTGAAATAAGTAATTCTTTCCACATTTTCTACAGAAATGACTTTTTTCTCAGCTTTTTCATCAGATTTAAATACAGCTTTCTTAGCTTTTCTATTATTTATATCCACTAAAGAATTTAGTAGACCTTTTTCTGTATTTCCATCTTTATAAAGAAGTTCAGCTTTATAATATTGACCATAAGAAAAAGAGAACAATGAAATTGATAAAATAGTAAATAATTTATTCATAATCTAGTAAATTTATTTAGCCTTTTTAGGACTCATTAGCATTATCATTCTTTTTCCTTCTAATTTAGGCATTTGGTCTACTTTTCCTACATGTTCCAGCTCTTGGGCAAGTTTTAGAAGTAATATTTCTCCTTGATCCTTAAAAACTATTGATCTTCCTTTGAAGAAAACATAAGTTTTTAGTTTAGAGCCTTCTTCCAAGAATTTTTCGGCATGTTTCTTTTTGAATTGAAAATCATGTTCATCAGTTTGAGGACCGAAACGGATTTCCTTCAAAACTACTTTTACCTGTTTAGCTTTAAGCTCCTTTTGTTTTTTCTTTTGTTCGTAGAGGAATTTTTTATAATCTAAAATTCTACAGATGTAAGGCTCTGCTTTATCTGAAATTACAACTAAATCCAATTCTTGTTCTTCAGCCATTTTTAAGGCTTCAGAAGTAGGATAAACTCCTTGTTCTACATTATCACCGACTAAACGAACCTCTTTAGCTCTGATTTTGTCGTTGATCTGATGAGCATCCTCTTGCTGAGGGCGACGCATCGGACCTTTGCTGTTAATTTTTTTTAGTGCTATTGTGTTAAGTTTTTAAGGTTAATGACTTAATTTAATAATATTTTTAGGATAACGAAGCCTCTTTTTTAAAGTATTGTATAAATTCTTCAATACTCATAGTTCCCAAATCTCCTTCTCCTCTTTTTCTTACAGAGATTGTTTGTTCTTTTTCTTCGTTTTCTCCTACGATAAGCATAAATGGTAGTTTGTTAATTTCTGCATCACGGATTTTTTTACCAGTTTTTTCATTACGCTTATCAATTGTTCCGCAAATATCGTTAATTTCTAACAATTGTAAAACTTTTTCAGCATAATCTGTATATTTTTCGCTAATTGGAAGAATGATAAATTGTTCAGGAGCTAACCAAAGAGGGAAATCACCTGCAGTATTTTCTAACAAAATAGCTATGAAACGCTCCATAGAACCAAAAGGTGCTCGGTGAATCATTATAGGTCTATGCTTTTCATTATCATTTCCAGTATACCAAAGGTCAAAACGCTCTGGCAGATTATAATCCACTTGGATAGTTCCTAATTGCCAACTTCTACCCAAGGCATCTTTTACCATAAAGTCTAATTTTGGTCCATAGAAAGCAGCTTCACCATATTCTACTACTGTTTTTAGACCTTTATTTTTTGCTGCAGTGATAATTGCATTCTCTGCTTTTTCCCAATTTTCATCACTGCCAATGTATTTTTCTCTATTTTCAGGGTCTCTTAAAGAAACTTGTGCAGTGAAGTCTTCAAATCCTAAATTATTAAATACATATAGAACTAAATCAATTACACCCTCGAATTCTTGTAAAAGTTGATCAGGAGTACAGAAAAGGTGAGCATCATCCTGAGTAAATCCTCTTACTCTCGTTAATCCATGGAGTTCGCCACTTTGCTCATAACGATATACTGTTCCAAATTCGGCAAATCTTTTTGGTAAATCCTTATAAGACCATTGGCTAGTTTTATATATCTCGCAGTGGTGAGGGCAATTCATAGGTTTTAACAAAAATTCTTCTCCTTCATGTGGAGTTTTTATGGGTTGAAAAGAATCAGCTCCGTATTTTTCGTAATGTCCAGAAGTTACATATAAATCTTTATGACCAATATGAGGAGAAACTACGAATTCATATCCTGCTTTTTTTTGAGCTTCGCTAAGGAAATTTTCTAATTTTTTTCTTAATGCAGCTCCTTTTGGTAACCAAAGAGGTAATCCAGCTCCCACTTTTTCTGAAAAAGCAAAAATTCCTAATTCTTTTCCTAATTTTCTATGATCTCGGCGTTTAGCTTCTTCTAAACGCTCTAAATATTCCGTTAATTCTTTTTGCTTAGGGAAAGAAATAGCATAAACTCTCGTTAGTTGTTTATTTTTTTCATCTCCACGCCAGTAGGCTCCAGCAGCATTTAGTATTTTTACTGCTTTGATAATTCCTGTACTTGGAATATGCCCTCCTCTACATAGGTCAGTAAAATTATCATGAGTAACAAATGTAATTTCGCCATCATTTAGGTTTTCAATCAGCTCTGTTTTATAAGGATTGTCAGCATATTCTTTTAGTGCATTTGATTTTGAAACTGGATATAACTTGAAAGTAGAATCTTTTTTTGCGTTTTCAAGCATTTTTTTCTCAATTTTTTCAAAATCTTGTTCAGAAAGTATTTCTTCTCCGAAATCAACATCATAATAGAATCCCTTTTCAATAGCAGGACCTATAGTTAATTTTGCATTAGG
>CAUTLL010000135.1:0-3540 GCA_963539275.1 uncultured Flavobacteriaceae bacterium | reverse complement strand
CGACCCAAGCCTATAACGATATAGACAAGGAAAAAGCATTTTCTAAATATGAAAAAGCTTATAAAAAGGTGCAAAAACTTAAAAATAAGCTTCCCGATGAAGAACTACAAAGGCTCAATCAGTTCTTGGTAAAGGTAAAAACCAATATGTCTTTGATAGAAACCATAAAAGATAATTCATAAAATCATATGATAAAAATACAAGCAGAAGCTAACATCCCGACCGAATATGGAAAGTTCAGAATGTTAGCTTTTTCTATTTCCAAAGATGATTGGATGCCTCATCTGGCCATCATCGCGGAGGGAACAGATTTTTCGCAAGTAACCAATGTGAGATTCCACTCTGAATGTATCACCGGAGAGGTATTTCATTCACAAAAATGTGAGTGTGGTGCTCAGCTCACCGCTGCAATGCAATATATTCAGGAGCATAAAGGCCTTATCATCTATCTCCGCCAAGAGGGCAGAAACATCGGGATTATCAATAAGCTTAAAGCATACGCTCTACAAGAGCAAGGAAAAAATACCGTGGAAGCCAATCTGGAACTCGGACTACCTGCCGATGGTAGAAATTTTGAAATTGCCACTCAAATTCTACATTTATTAGGTATTAAGAGAATCAACCTTCTTACCAACAATCCTGATAAAATTAATTTTGTAAAAAATAGTGATATAGAACTCGTTTCTCGCATTCCATTAGAGATAAAACCCAATCAAGAAAATGCCGATTACCTTAAAACTAAGAAAAATTACTTTGGGCATATTCTAAATCTATAATGATATGATGATGTAAATCATCAGAAACAGCATTTTTTTCATCCGTATAAGCAATTTGCTGGTAATTATGAGTAAAAAGCACCTCCGTATGAGCAATTTGCTGGTAAATATGAGCAAAAAGCACTTCCGTATGAGCAATTCGCTGGTAAATATGAGCAAAAAGCACTTCCGTATGAGCAATCTGCTGGTAATTATGAGCAAAAAGCACCTCCGTATGAGCAATTCGCTGGTAAATATGAGCAAAAAAGCACCTCCGTATGAGTAATCTGCTGGTAAATATGAGCAAAAAGCACTTCCGTATGAGCAATTCGCTGGTAAATATGAGTAAAATTATCCTTTGAAATAAAAAAGCTTACCCTCATTTGGATAAGCTTATTTTAATTTTATAGAAAACTCGCATCAAAATTGAAAGGAAGTAGGTCTTTAATGGAATTTACCTTCAATATTTTCTCACCATTCAGACTAGCAATATAAATCTCTATATTCTGACCTTGCTTTACCTCATATTCCATAATCCCTTGCCTACAAGAACCACACGGTGGCACCACTCTATCCATCTCGGGATTCTCTTCTAAGCCTCCCAATACAAATATTTTCTTAATCTTCTGCTCCGGAATATTCGCACCGAGCCAATATAGCACACTTCTCTCTGCACATAGCCCGGAGGGATAAGCTGCATTCTCTTGATTATTCCCTTTATGAATTTCTCCATTCTCCAATAGCACAGCACAGCCCACCAAAAAGTTAGAATAAGGAGCATAAGCTTTTAGGCGTGACTTTTTAGCCTCTTCAAAGAGTGTCTTTTCTACCTCCGACAAATCTTTTTCTGCTAATTGCTCATATTTTATTGTCAATTCTTTTTTCATACTTTTTCTTTCTTCAATTAAAGGACAAAAAAGAGGCTTTTTAATAAAAACCTCTTTTTTATTTTATTGGTTCTGATGAGCCATACCTCTATCATAAACCTCTATTCTGTAATCTTTTATCTTCGCATTATTTTGCAAACTTCTCATATACCCTTGTGGGAACATTGATGCATACTGCTGAGCCAATCCATCTTGCACCTGCTTAACATCACCTGCTTGTTTATTCAATACTACGCCTTTATTCACCACTACATAAACTCCAGTATTTCCCTCCACAGGTTTAGACACCTTATTCTTAGCCACACCAAACGCTGCACCTGCTACTTTCGGCTCCATAGCAACTCCTAGCATAGGGTGTAAAAGATTAATCTGAGCAGAGTTTTTATTCACTCCAAATAATTTAGCCACTTGCTCCAACGAAGATGCCTTTGCAGAAGATATTTTCTCTATTATCTTCTTCGCTAGAAGTTGGTTCTTCACGATAGGCTCTATTTGCTCTCTTACAGATTCTGGGTCAGCCAAACCTTCTTCTTGCTTTCCATTAAAATATACAATGACTCTATCTCCATTAGTCGCAGTAAACATCTCATTATCTCCTTTCTCTCTCTTCTTGTCAAATGCCCATCTTAGGATTTCTTCATCTTTATCCGTACCTAATAATCCTCCTTGGAATCTTTGAACCATTTTAGGATTTTGGAAATTATAATTTTCTTTTCTCGCAATATTTACAAAATCATTAAAAGATTTTCCTTGAATTTTCTGTCCAAATGCTGTGGATTGTGCATGAACCTTATTTACTGTAGCATCAGAAGGCTTAATTTCTTTCACCAAATTCGCTACTTTATAAGTCATCTCTCCTGATTTCTTATCTGTAATATTGATAATATGATAACCAAACTGAGTTTCAACAACACCTACGGCTCCTTTAGGATTTTTATCTACAAAACTTTGAAACTCCGGCACAAACTTAGGCTCTGCAGAGGTTACCCATCCTAAATCACCACCTGACTGAGAAGAACCATCCGCTGAAAGATTTAGATATTCATCAAATTTAGATGGATTAGCCTTAACTTCAGTAGAAATTTTCTCCGCTAATGCTTTTGCATCTGCTTTCGTTCTCTTCGCTGCATCTCCAGAAGCAGTTTGCAGACCTTGATAAGCAATAAGAATATGTTTAGACCTTGTAGAATCTGAAGTTTTCTTTCCCAAAAGTTTAGAAGTTACATAATAATTTTGCTCTTTATACGGACCAAATACCTGACCTATTGACGCACCCGATATTTGCTCTCTAATTCCTTGTGGTAAATGCTCCTTAGCGAAATAATTAGGATTAAATCCAGAAGCAGAATTTGCAAGAACAAATAAACTATCACTCTTATTATTTCTAAAACTCTCTACCCCATGTCCTAAATCGATTCCTTCATTAGTCAGCTTATTGATTTCTTCAAAAATCTTTTCCTCATCATTTTTAGTAGGCTCAGCCTTAAAATAAACTAATCCTAAATTTCTACTTTCAGCTGCTTTGAATGCCAATGGGTGTTTTTTAATATATTCTGCTAAATCTTGAACACTTACTTTAACAGGATTTTTCTGTGCAAAAGTAGTATAATCCACCTTTACAAAATCAATATTTGCTACTTCATCTCTGTTTTTCATAATTACCTCGGCTTCCTTTTTATTAGAAGTAATTCCCACAGAAATATTCGCAAATAATTGTTTTGCCATCATTCTATTTTCAATGACTTTTCTAAATTTCAGCCAATTATTATATTCCTCAACCTTTCCTGTTTCTTTCAGTTTTTCAATTTCTTTCTTAAAATCTTCTGCTTTAAAATTAGGATCTTGTGCAAATAGTGGGTCTGTAGGCAATTGATTCCAGAAGAATTCTTCAGTCAATT
>CAUTLL010000134.1:0-3548 GCA_963539275.1 uncultured Flavobacteriaceae bacterium | reverse complement strand
TCTCATTTCAGAAAGAGAAAGAAAAGAGTTATCTGGTATACAAAAATTAGCCCGAGAAAGAGCAAAAAAAGTCTCATTACATAATAAAAAATTAAGAGATTGCCGACAGCATTATAACGACCAAAAAGCACCTAGAAAATCTGAAACTCAAATATTTATCACCGAGGGAGATTCTGCATCTGGTTCCATTACAAAAATCCGAGATGTAGAAACCCAAGCAGTATTTTCTTTAAAAGGGAAGCCGCTCAACTGCTATGGTCTTACCAAAAAAATAGTTTATGAAAATGAAGAATTTAACCTTCTTCAAGCAGCGTTAAATATTGAAGAAAGTATGGAAGATTTGAGATATAATCAAGTTATCATTGCTACCGATGCTGATGTAGATGGTATGCATATCCGTTTGTTAATGATTACTTTTTTTCTTCAATTTTTCCCAGATGTAATTAAAAATGGGCATTTGTATATCCTTCAAACTCCGTTATTTAGGATAAGAAATAAAAAAGAAATCCGATATTGCTACAATGAAATTGAACGAATAAAAGCAATGGAAGAATTGGGAAAAAATCCTGAAATCACACGATTCAAAGGTCTTGGTGAAGTTTCTCCTGATGAGTTTAAACATTTTATTGGGAAAGATATTCGTTTAGAACCTGTAATTATCGGAAAAGACACCACAATAGAGCAGCTTTTAGAGTTCTATATGGGCAAGAATACTCCTGATAGGCAAAACTTTATTTTAGATAATCTAGTAGTGGAAGGAGAAATTTAAAATTAACCTATTATTTTATGAAATAGAAATATATTACTCTTAAAAAATTACAATGTTTATATTTAATAAAACAATCAAATTGTAATATTTTTATTGTATATTAGGTAAAAAATATTAAAATTTATATAAAAACAATGAAATTAAGTAATCTTTGGAATCTTCATGATGGAGAAGAATCTAAATCTAAAGTTTTAGAAGATGTATTAAAAAATATTTCTTTCAGAGGAACAAATTTATGGATTTTAGCATGTGCTATTTTCATTGCTTCTATAGGTCTCAATGTTAATTCTACAGCTATCATTATTGGAGCAATGCTTATTTCCCCCTTGATGGGACCTATTGTAGGCATTGGTTTTGCTTTGGCTATTTACGATTTAGAATTATTGAAAAAATCTACTAAAAATTTATTCATAGCAACCTTTATAAGTCTGTTAGTTTCAACAATTTATTTTTATTTAAGTCCATTCAAGGAAGCACAATCAGAAATATTAGCAAGAACCTCACCTAATATCTATGATGTTCTTATCGCATTTATTGGAGGGATTGTAGGTGTGATTTCTATAACTCGTGTAGAAAAAGGAAATCCAATTCCTGGAGTAGCCATTGCTACAGCCTTAATGCCGCCTCTATGTACCGCTGGTTTTGGTATTGCAATGCTTAATATCACTTATTTTGCAGGAGCACTTTTTTTATATTCAATCAATTGTTTTTTTATTGCTTTTGCAACCTTTATCATTGCAAAATATTTGAAATATAAACCCGTAACAACTGATAACAAAAATCTTGATAAGAAAATAAGATACGGAATCTCATTACTTACAATACTAATGATTATTCCGAGTTTATTTTTAGCTTACAAACTTATTGAGGAAAGAAATTATACTCAAAATGCTGAAAATTTTATTAAATCTGAATTTACAGACAATGGTTTCCCTGTTATCTATAAAAAAATAAACTATCATTCTCAACCTAAAAAAATAGAATTGGTAGTATTAAATTACAAATTAGATAGCACTGAATTAGAGAAAATAAATAACCGAATGGCAAATTTTGGAATTACAGAAACCGATATTTCTTTTAAGGAAAACAAGTCTGAAATAAAATCTGAAATTCTTGCAGAAATCAATAAACAAAATTCACAATTTTCTGAAAAAGATTTAGTCATACAAAACCTAACTGAAGAACTAAATTCATATAAAATTGATAAAAATTTAATACAAGAAATAACAGCGCTTTTTCCTCAGATTAAGAATATTTCTATTGGGAAAATCAATAATTATTCTGAAAATAATAACTCTACAATCAGCACAATTATTTTATATAAAACCGATGAAAGTATTAACGAACAGCAATTAAAAAATTGGCTTTCAACTAAATTGAATGATTCTGGGTTAAAAATTATAAAACAAAATTAAGTATTTTTCATATTTTTATAAATGAAAAAAAACAAACCACAAGAAGAAATACTGAAAAAAGTTTCTGGATTATACCAAGATTGGTTCCTAGATTATGCCTCTTATGTTATTTTAGATAGAGCAATTCCTTCCGTTTATGATGGTTTCAAACCTGTTCAGCGCCGTATCATGCACTCCATGAGAGAATTAGAAGACGGAAGATATAATAAAGTAGCCAACATCGTAGGGAATACCATGAAATACCATCCTCATGGAGATGCATCTATTACTGATGCTATGGTACAAATTGGGCAAAAAGAATTACTTATTGATACCCAAGGAAACTGGGGGAATATCTATACGGGAGATTCAGCAGCTGCTGCAAGATACATTGAAGCAAGACTCACACCTTTTACTTTAGAAGTTGTTTTTAATCCTAAAACTACTCACTGGATAAAATCTTATGATGGTAGAAATGATGAACCGATTGATCTTCCTGTAAAATTCCCATTGCTCTTAGCACAAGGTGTAGAAGGTATTGGCGTAGGGCTTTCTACAAAAATCATGCCTCATAATTTTAATGAGCTGATTGAAGCTTCCATTGCCTATCTTAAAGGCAAAAAATTTGAATTATTTCCGGATTTTCTTACAGCAGGATTATTAGATGTTTCTCATTATAATGACGGCAAAAGAGGTGGTAAAATAAGGGCAAGAGCAAAAATAATTTTAAAGGATAAAAATACCCTTTGTATCACTGAATTACCTTTTTCTAAAACGACTAGCGACCTAATGGATAGCATCGTAAAAGCAAACGAAAAAGGAAAAATCAAAATAAAAAAAATAGAAGATAATACTTCTGACCAAGTAGAAATCAATATCTATTTAACTAATGATATCTCACCTGACAAAACCATTGATGCCCTCTATGCATTCACAGACTGCGAAGTATCCATTTCGCCAAATGCCTGTGTCATTGTGGGAGATAAGCCAATGTTTCTTTCCGTTTCAGAAATCTTACAAATGAATACGGATAATACCGTATCTTTACTAAAAAAAGAATTAGAAATAGAATTGGGAGAATTACAAGATAAATGGCATTTTGCTTCTTTAGAAAAAATATTCATAGAGAACGAAATTTACCAAGAAATCAAAGGTAAAACTTCTAAAGAAGAGGTTTATTCTTCCATCAATTCGGCACTGAAACCATTTACCCAAAATCTTGTAAGAGAAGTAATTACTGATGATATTATCCGACTAACGGAACTTCCTTTCATGAGAATCTCTCGTTATGACAGAGATAAGGCTATAGAAAATATCGCAGTTCTTGAAGGAAAAATGGAGCAGGTAAAATATAATTTAGAAAATTTAATAACCTATGCCATCTC
>CAUTLL010000133.1:0-3551 GCA_963539275.1 uncultured Flavobacteriaceae bacterium | reverse complement strand
GGAAGAACTGCCCAACCTATACATCACCTCCGCCGAAAAGAAAACTGGTGGAGAAGAAATTCTAAAATACATAAAAGAAACTAATGATTTTTTAATTCAAAACAAAATAAATTTCAATAAATAAACTTATTTAAAAACATGAAAATCCTTGGTTAAAATAATATATTCCGATGAATATTTACGAGGTGAACTCTCCAACACCAATTCTATCTTGCAGAGATTTTTCGTAGAAAAGCCAAATTCTAATACACATCGTTTAATTTCGTTTTTAACATTCCCTCTAATATTCACTACTCTATGTGGTTTTAATCCAAAATCAACACTTTTTCGGATAAAATAATTTTCATAAGCTTTTGGAATAATCACAGAAAAAACTCCTTCACAAGCAAGTATTTCCGCTGTTTTTTTTATCAATTGCTCAAAATTCAATTCCACTTGTTGTCTCGCTAAAACATCTTTTTGAGAATGTTCCATTTTCTCAAAATAAGGCGGATTGCAAACAATTAAATCAAATTTTTGTTCCGTTTCAAATAACTTGAAATCCTGATTTATTGATATTAATCTATCTGAAAACGGTGAATTTTTGAAATTTTCACGAGATAATTCGGTCGCTTTTTCATCAATATCCAGAGCCAAAATTTGAGCATTAGAATTCCTTTGAGCCAACATGAGAGATATTAATCCTGTTCCCGTCCCAACTTCTAAAATATTTTGAGCTTCAATGCAAGTTGCCAAAGCACCTAGCAACACTCCATCTGTCCCTACACGAAAAACCTCTTGACTTTGAGCTATAGAAAATCTCTGAAAATGAAAAGGCTTCATTAATTAAAAATTTTAGAATACTTCAAAAAACCATTTATTGCCCACAATCCCGTATAATAAACAGACTTCATAAAAGAAAATCCCATGAAATCATAATATACTAAAAACTGGTCTTTAACGATACTTTTTTTATCTCTTGATACACTGCCTTTTCTCATACGATATTTTGCCAATGTTTCCTTTAGCGGAAGCCCTTTCGGAATTCTTTTCAAAAGATTTAACCACATTACATGATCTTCTCTTTTACTATTTTTAGGAAAGAAAAATTTACCCACTCTCTGACTATCATACATAGAAGACAACAAAGACAGACGGCAGGTTCTCAATAAATTATCAAAATCAACTTCCGTGTCTGCCTCAAAATCCTTCAAAATAGGCATTAAATTCTCATCACACCGAGCATAACTAGAATACGCCAATTCTGCCTTATTTTCTTTCATGAAATTCAGCATTTTTTCTAAAAATTCTGGTTCCCAATAATCATCACTATCTAAAAAGGTTATAAATCTACCCTCTGCTCGGGACAAAGCATTATTCCGAGCTTCTCCTGCCCCGGAATTCTTGCCTAAAACCAATAATTTTATCCTTGGGTCATCATATTTTTTAATAATCTCCACAGAAAGGTCTTGGGATTGATCATCGGTAATCAACCACTCCCAATCTTGAAAGGTCTGACGAAGAACGGATTGTATTGTCTCTTCTAAATATTCAGCTGAATTATAACTTGGAGTAATAATAGAAATCTCTGGCACTCTCATCTTTTCTGAAACATCATTCTCGTTATAAAATCCCTTTCTAATGACCATCCTCTTGCAGGAGAATACTCCCTACCGTAAGCGATAATTTGTAGGTGTAGTTTATTCCAATCCTTTTTAGCAAAAAGCTTTTTAGCATCATTTTCCGTCTGAATAACATTCTTCCCATCCGTTAGTTTCCATAATTTCATCAAACGATGAATATGAGTATCCACAGGAAAAGCAGGAAATCCAAAGGCCTGACTCATCACTACACTTGCCGTTTTATGCCCTACGCCAGGCAATTTTTCAAGCTCCTCAAAAGTCTGTGGTACTACTCCATTGAAATCCTTCAAAAGCATCTCTGCCATTGCTTTTAAATTTTTAGCTTTTGTATTTGACAACCCTATTTCCTTAATTAACTCCTTTATTTCAAAGACCTCTAATTTCGCCATTAATTGGGGGGTTCCCGCTTTAGCAAACAACATTGGAGTAACTTCATTTACTTTTTTATCCGTAGTTTGAGCCGAAAGAGCAACTGCTACCAACAATGTATAAGCATCTGTATGATGTAAAAAAATAGGCAACGAAGGATATAACCTATCCAATTCCTCTTTTACCAATTTTGCCCTTTCCTTCTTTGTCATTTTATACTTATTTTATGAGACAAAAATAATAAAATTAAATTTTCTTTAAATCAAACAAAACCATATCTATATAATAAAATGATAACAAAATCATTAAACTTAACATTTATAAAATAAAAAATCATAAAAATTTTTATAAATGTTAGGATAAATCTCATATTTTATCTACATTTGTAGTGTATTTTAACATTAAAAACACCAATATTATGTCTATCGTTCGTTTCGGAGTATCATTAGAAGAAGAATTATTAGAAGCTTTGGATAAGTATGTAGAAGACAATCTATTTAAGAATCGTTCTCAAGCTATTAGATACTTAATCAATAAAAGTTTAGTCGCTGAAAAATGGGATAAAGATGCTGTAGTTGCAGGTTCTATTACTTTAGTTTTTGACCATCATAGGAGAGAATTAGTCAATAAACTAACAAATATACAGCATCAATTCCACGACAACATATTGTCTTCACTTCATTTTCATTTAGAGCATGATTTGTGCATGGAAATTATTGCAGTGAAGGGAACTGCATCTATTCTAACGGAATTAGCAAATAGCCTTATCTCCGTAAAAGGAATAGAACATGGAAAACTTACCATGACCAAAGCTGACTAATAAACTTATTTTTCGTAAAATAAAATTTAACCCCCACTGGTGTTTATCGGTAGGGGCTAATTAAAGGCTAACTAAAAAGAAGTTTCTTTTTAATGTAATTACTCCTTTTTATATAGATGTGTGTTAGTGTTTATCTTTTTTATACTCTTCATTCTCCTTCATGTTTTCTTCCCATTTTTGGTATTGCTCCTCCGTCAAAATAGACTTCATTTGAGATCTGTGCTTTTCTTTTCTTGCCTCGGTTTTAGACTTGTCTTTTGCTCTGTCTTTTTCCCTTACATCTTGCTCTTTCTCATACAGTTTATTAATTTTCTTCACCTGAGCATCTGAAAGATTAAGATCTTTCTTCATTTTTTCTACTCTGTCTTGTTTAGATTGTTTTCCTCCCTTGCAACATTGAGAATGTTCGCATTTTGGTTTTGATGAAGATTCTTGTGCTGATGTGAATAAAACACCTCCTAAAACAGCTAATCCTAAAACTAATTTTTTCATAACTTTTCTTTTTATAATTAATAATTTTGGTTTCTGTTATTTTGATGATAAAAACATTTCAAAGTTAAAAAAAACATTTCAAAGTTAAAATTGGTAAGTGTTAAAATTTTATTAAATTTTGAATACAACGATTAAAACAATTTTTATTACAATGAAAATCACACAACTACACATCTTTCAAGAATTATTTTTGTAACAAAATGTAATAAAACTACGGTTTGTATGCAGTCTATAGCTCTTTTTGGCAG
>CAUTLL010000132.1:0-3704 GCA_963539275.1 uncultured Flavobacteriaceae bacterium | reverse complement strand
TCAACCCATAGCACTGCCGAGAATACCTTTCATCTCTTGCAAAAAAGTAAAGAAATGGAAAAATAGGAAGCCCGATCAATAAGCCTAAAATTACAAACCAAATTCTCCAAAGATATACTAACAACACTTTCATTCTAACCAAAATCACCTACTAAAAATAATATTTTTCTTCACAATATAATTTAAAATAGAAACTATTCCTATCGCCATTACCTTACTCAAAATAATAGGACTCAGAGTATAAATTTTAAAATCAATTGGAGTCAAAAAAATAAAATTGATAAAAATCTGAAAAATACTCAAACTTAAAAATGTTGTCATCCCCGAAAGAATTATAAAATAGAAAAATTCTCTCTTCTTCCCATGCTTTCCTCTCTCAAAAACAAATCTAACACTTAACCAATAATTAAATAAAATGGCACAAAAAGTAGAAAGCACATTACTCAAAGGATATTTAATTCCGTGAAAATCTGCCTCTTGCTCAAAAAATAAAGGAATTATCTGACTAAAAATTTTCATCATCAAAATCTCTACCAATGCACTCATCGCACCAGCAAATATAAAAAGTAGAACTTGCTTTTGCCTTAAAATTATTCTCTTCATTATTTGAAAACTGCCACAAATTTAATCTTTTAATTTTATTCACCTAAAATCTATATAGGTTTTTCAAAAACCTCTTTCGTTTTTTTTTCTTAATTTCGTCCTCTAAAAAAAACACAAGACATTGTTATGATTTTAATTGCAGACGGAGGTGCAACAAAATGCGATTGGGTACTTCTAGACCACAATAAAGATGAAATTCTAAAAACCAATACCATTGGTTTTAATCCCAATGTAATAAAACATGAACTAATTTTAGAAGAGCTTCTAAAAAATGAGGATTTGGTTCCTATTAAAAATAAAGTAGAAAAACTTTTTTTTTATGGAGCGGGTTGTGGATTTAACAAAAATAAAGAGATTTTAACTACAGAATTAAAAAAGTTTTTTGAAAATGCAGAAATTATTATAGAAGAAGACCTAACAGCAGCGGCCTATTCTGCATATCAAGGGACACCTGCCATCGTATGTATTCTCGGCACAGGTTCTAATTCTTGTTATTTTGATGGAAAAATTATTCATAGAGAACTCCCTTCATTAGGACATCTTTTAAGCGATGAAGGTAGTGGAGCAAATCTTGGCAAAAACCTTTTGAGGGATAAATTTATGAAAAAACTCCCTTCCGATTTAGAAAAAGAGTTTGACCAAATATACAATAATCTCTCCGCAGCAGAATTAGTTCAAATTATATACAAACACCCTCGTGTAAACACTTATATCGCTGATTTTAATAGATTTGTAGCCGAGAGAAAGAAACATCCTTATTTTCAAAATATGATTTATGCAGAGATGAAAAAATTCTTTGAATATCATGTTTTACCTTATTCACAATGCCTTTCTTCGGAAATAAATTTTGTAGGTTCTATAGCTTATATCTATCAAGATATTCTAAAATCTGTAGCATCTCATTATAGATTAAAAATCGGAACTATCGTTCAAAAACCTATCGTTAATCTTGTAGAATACCACAAAAATTACATCATCAAATAAAAATAGAAAACATGTCAAATATTAATAATACAGAAACTTTTAGACAAGCTGCATTAGATTATCATAAAGCAGTACCTAAAGGAAAAATCGCAATTATCCCAACTAAGCCTTATGCTACTCAGCAAGATTTAAGTCTGGCTTATTCACCAGGTGTTGCCGAGCCTTGTTTAGAAATAGAAAAAGACCAAGATAAAGCTTATGACTACACAGGAAAAGGAAATCTTGTGGCGGTAATCTCTAACGGAACTGCCGTTTTGGGACTTGGAAACATCGGTGCTGATGCTTCAAAACCAGTAATGGAAGGCAAAGGTCTTTTATTCAAAATATTCGCCGATATCAATGTATTTGATATTGAAGTTAATGAAAAAGACCCTGATAAATTTGTGGAAGTTGTAAAAGCTATCGCCCCAACTTTCGGCGGAATCAATTTAGAAGATATTAAAGCTCCAGAAGCTTTCTACATAGAAAAAAGATTAAAAGAAGAATTAAATATCCCTGTAATGCATGACGACCAGAACGGAACTGCGATTATTTCCGCCGCTGCACTCATCAATGCATTAGAAATCGCAGGAAAAGACATTGATAAAGTGAAAATGGTCATCAATGGAGCTGGAGCTGCCGCTATCGCTTGTACCAAACTTTATATTGAACTTGGAGTAAAAAAAGAAAATATCATCATGTGCGATAGCAAAGGGGTTATCAAAAAAAACCGAACCGACCTTACTGCCGAGAAATTAGAGTTCGTTCAAGATACTCATTTTAATAATTTAGAAGAAGTGTTAGAAAGTGCTGATGTTTTTGTAGGATTATCCAAAGGAAATATTCTAAAACCAGAAACTTTATTGACAATGGCAGAAAATCCTATCGTTTTTGCTATGGCTAACCCTACTCCTGAGATAGATTATGATTTAGCCATTCAAACTCGCAAAGATGTAATCATGGCAACTGGGCGAAGCGATTATCCGAATCAAGTAAATAATGTTCTTGGATTCCCTTACATCTTCCGTGGAGCATTAGATATTCATGCGACGGATATTAATGAAGAGATGAAAATTGCCGCTGTTCATGCTATTGCAGAACTCGCCAAACAACCAGTTCCAGAAGAAGTAAAACAAGCCTACAACCTAAAACAACTAGAGTTTGGAAGAGAATATTTCATTCCAAAACCTTTTGATAAAAGATTATTCTCCAAAGTATCCGCAGCCGTAGCAAAAGCTGCCATGAAAAGTGGAGTTGCAAGAAAAACTATTACTGATTTCATAGAATACGAGAAACAACTATCTGAAAAGAAAAAATAATTTGAAGTTTATCATCAAATCCTCTCCAATCAAGAGGATTTTTTCATTTCAAAATCTTAAATTTGCTGACTAAAATCAAACAAAATGTTTTACAATCACAAGGAAATAGAAAATAAATGGCAGAAATTTTGGCAAGAAAACCAAACTTACAAAACTTCCAATGACCAGACAAAACCTAAATATTATGTTTTAGACATGTTTCCCTATCCTTCAGGTGCAGGACTACATGTAGGACATCCATTGGGATACATCGCATCAGATATTTACGCTAGATATAAAAGGCATCAGGGATTCAATGTTTTACATCCTATTGGTTATGATTCTTTTGGTCTTCCTGCAGAGCAATACGCTATTCAAACTGGTCAGCATCCAGCCATCACCACCGAAGAAAATATTTCACGATATGAAAAACAACTTCAAAAAATAGGTTTTTCTTTTGATTGGGACAAAGAATTAAGAACTTCTGATTCTTCTTATTACAAATGGACTCAATGGATTTTTATTCAGCTTTTCCATTCTTGGCACAACAATACTAAGGATAAAGCCGAACCTATCGCAACTCTAGAACAGCATTTAGAAAAATTTGGGACAAAAAATCTAAATGCCGCTCAAAATGAATCTCTATCTTTCTCTGGCGAAGATTGGAAAAACTATTCAACTGAAAAGAAACAAGAAATTTTACTTAACTACCGTTTAGCTTTCCGTGCAGAAACTATGGTCAATTGGTGTCCTGCATTAGGCACTGTTTTAGCTAATGATGAAGTAATTAACGGAAAATCTGAGCGAGGAGGATATCCTGTTTATCAGAAAAAAATGACT
>CAUTLL010000131.1:0-3755 GCA_963539275.1 uncultured Flavobacteriaceae bacterium | reverse complement strand
AGAGTCGCCGAGCCGTATTGCTCTTATGAGGATTTTGATTTCATTATTCCCATTGGAGTTTCGGGGGATACTTATGATAGGTTTATGGTGAGGCAACAAGAGATTTGGGAGAGTTATAAATTAGTTAAAAACGCTTATGAAAACCTTCCTGAGGGAAATTATCATGCAGATTTACCTGATTTTTATCTCCCAGAAAAGGCTGATGTTTATACTAAAATGGAAGCCTTGATTTATCACTTCAAAATTGTGATGGGAGAGGTCAATGTGCCCGTAGGAGAGGTCTATCATTGTGTGGAAGGTGGAAATGGTGAGTTGGGTTACTATTTGGTAAGTGATGGCGGTCGTACGCCTTATCGTTTGCATTTCAGAAGACCTTGTTTCATCTACTATCAGGCCTATCCAGAGATGATAAAAGGTTCCATGATTTCCGATGCCATCATTACTATGAGTAGTATGAATATTATCGCAGGGGAATTAGATGCATGATTTTAATGGGTTAAAAATAAGCAAAAACATTAAAAATCAACTTAAAATAAGAAAGGTTTGAATAAAAATGGGCTTCGGAAGAAAAAAATAAGCTCCGTCAGAGTTAAAAAATGATTCGGAGAATTAAAATGTAGAAGGTCTTTAATAAAATGCCCTTGAAATTATTAAAATATCAAAGGGAAAAATAAAATATAGGAAATTAATAATAAAAAGTGTTTATTTTTATTAAATTTATAAAAATAGGTGTAGAAATAAACACCCCTAGCAGATAATGGGAAGTAAAATAGAAAAAATAGCATTTTCAGAGAAAGTTTTAGAAGAAGTAGGGAAGATTATTGCCAAGTACCCAGAGGGAAGACAGAAGTCGGCTCTCATTCCTGTGCTTCACTTGGCACAAAGGGAGTTTGGCGGTTGGTTAGATGTCCCCGTGATGGATTATGTAGCGAGTTTGCTATCCATTAGGCCAATAGAAGTCTATGAAGTGGCAACTTTCTACACGATGTTTAATCTAAAACCTGTCGGGAAGTATGTTTTTGAAATTTGTATCACAGGGCCATGTATGCTGAGAGGGAGTGGAGATTTACTAAATTATCTCAAAGAAAAATTAGGGATAGGAGAGGGAGAAACCACAGAAGATGGACTTTTTACGATAAAATCTGCTCAATGTTTAGGGGCGTGTGGTTATGCTCCGATGATGCAACTCGGCAAGTTTTATCAAGAGAATTTAACCAAAGAAAAAATAGATGAAATCATCAACCTCTGCCGAGAAGGGAAGATGGTTTTGGAATAGATAAAATAAATTTTCTAAATTAAGAATGAGTAAAAAACTCTTACTAAAAGATGCTCATATTGAGGGGATTCGTTATTTAGAAACCTACCGAAAGCAGGGAGGTTATCAGGCATTAGAGAAAGCTCTTAAAATGTCTCCTGATGATGTTACGGAAGAAGTGAAAAAGTCGGGATTGAGAGGGAGAGGAGGAGCAGGATTTCCTGCAGGTCTGAAATGGAGTTTTTTAGCAAAACCAGAAGGGATACCGAGATATTTAGTCATCAATGCAGATGAATCGGAGCCTGGTACTTTCAAAGACCGATATTTAATGGAGTTTATTCCACATATTTTGATTGAAGGGATTATTATTTCTGCATATGCATTAGGGAGTCATACTTCCTATATTTATATTCGTGGAGAGTATTCTTGGATACCTGATATTTTAGAAGAAGCAATTAATGAAGCGAAAAAAGCAGGATTTTTAGGGAAAAATATTTTAGGAAGTGGTTTTGATTTGGAAATTTATGTACATCGTGGGGCGGGAGCTTATATTTGTGGGGAAGAAACAGCACTTTTAGAATCATTAGAAGGGAAGCGAGGAAATCCAAGGATAAAGCCTCCTTTTCCAGCGGTGATGGGGCTTTATGGCTGTCCTACGGTGGTGAATAATGTAGAAACGATAGCTTCCGTAGTACCGATTATCAATTTAAGTGGTGAAGAATATGCAAAAATAGGTGTAGGAAAATCCACAGGAACAAAGTTGATTTCAGCTTGTGGGAATATCAATAAACCTGGCGTTTATGAAATAGATATGACCATTAGTGTAGAAGAGTTTATTTATTCCGATGAATATTGTGGAGGTATTCCTAATGGTAAAAGATTAAAAGCTTGTATCCCAGGAGGAAGTTCAGTACCTATACTTCCTGCTGATTTAATACTAAAAACAGCAGAGGGTAAAACAAGATATATGAACTATGAGTCCTTAGCAGAGGGAGGTTTTGAAACGGGAACAATGATGGGGTCAGGAGGATTTATTGTCTTAGATGAAGACCAATGCATTGTAAAGCATACCGTTTCGTTGGCACATTTTTATATGCATGAAAGTTGTGGGCAATGCACCCCATGCCGTGAGGGAACGGGCTGGATGTATAGGATTATTGAAAAGATAGAAAAGGGAAAGGGAGAGCTGAAGGATATAGATTTATTATGGGATATTCAGCGGAGAATAGAGGGGAATACTATTTGTCCATTAGGTGATGCTGCGGCGTGGTCAATGGCTTCGGCGATTCGGCATTTCCGTGATGAATTTGAATGGCATATCAGAAACCCAGAATTGTGTTTAGTTCAAAATTATGGTTTAATATAAAAATAATAAACATTGTAAGCCTAAAAAAATAATGACCGAAAGACAAGAAAAAATAAAAATAAAAGTAGATGGTAAGGAAGTGGAAGTTTTGCCAAAGACTTCTATTTTAGAAGCGGTTAGGCAACTTGGTGGGGAGTCTGTGCCTCCTGCGATGTGTTATTATGGAAAATTAAAAGATAGTGGAGGAAGATGTAGAACATGTTTAGTAGAAGTTAGCCGAATTTCTGAAACAGATGAGCGTTCTATGCCTAAATTGGTAGCAAGTTGTAAAACAGAGGCTCTTGATGGTATGGAGATTAAGATTCTTACTTCTGAAAAGACTTTAGAGGCAAGGAAATCCGTCACGGAGTTTATGCTTATTAATCACCCTTTGGATTGTCCTGTTTGTGACCAAGCAGGGGAGTGTGATTTACAGGATTTAAGTTATGTGCATGGTAGTTGTGGGACAAGAACGGAGTTTGAGCGAAGAACATTTGAACCAGAAGATATCGGTCCTTATATTCAGTTGAATAAAAATAGATGTATTCTCTGTGCAAGGTGTGTTTTATTGGCAAATCAATTAACAGAAGACCGAGAGCATGGGATTTTATTCCGTGGGGAACATGCAGAAATTTCTACTTACATCGGAAAGGCGATAACTAATGATTTTTCAGGGAATGTAATAGATGTGTGTCCTGTGGGAGCTTTGACAGATAAAACATCTCGTTTTGCAGGGAGAGTATGGTTTACTAAACCGATTAATGCCTCTTGCGAATGTGAAAAATGTAGTGGCAAGGTGGTGCTTTGGCTGAAAGGTGATGAAGTGATTAGGGTAACGGCAAGAAAAGATAAATACGGAGAAGTAGAGAGCTTTATTTGTAATGAATGTAGATTTGAAAAAAAAGACTTAAAATTCTGGAAAATAGAAGGTGTAAGAAAAATTAATCGCCATTCAGTGATTTCTGTAAATCTTTATAATGATGATAAAAGTAGTAAATAATTTTAATTAATTCCAAATAGATTTAACAAAATTTAATAAAAAACAGATTGTTTAAGAGAATAATCTGTTTTTTATTTTAATAATATAAAAAAATTAAAAATCATAAATCGTAGGAATAAAATATTATATTTGCTCCATAAAATAATTTTAAAACC
>CAUTLL010000130.1:0-3766 GCA_963539275.1 uncultured Flavobacteriaceae bacterium | reverse complement strand
TAAGGTGATTGAAAAAAACTACCCTAACTATGATGGTTTTCTCATCCTACACGGCACCGATACTATGGCATATACTTCTTCGGCATTAAGTTTTATGCTTAAAAATCTTCGCAAACCTGTGATTTTAACAGGCTCTCAATTACCTATCGGAGACTTACGAACAGATGCTAAAGAAAATCTTTTAACAAGCCTTTATTATGCCAGTTTATACAATAATAATGAAGCGGTAATTCAAGAAGTCGCATTATATTTTGAACACCAACTCTTAAGAGGAAATAGGAGTTTGAAATATAGTTCCGAAAATTTTGATGCTTTTCAAAGCCCTAATTACCCCCTTTTAGGAAAATCGGGTGTTTTCCTTAATATTAAAGAAAATTTCCTTTTCCGTCTCAAAGAAAATGCCTCTCTTTCTGTTGATTATCATCTTGATAAAAACATTCTACTTTGTAGAATTTTCCCAGGAATGGATTTAAATTATCTTTTAGAAATATCGACAATAAAAGCCATTATCATTCAAGTATTTGGTTCGGGTACTATCTTTAGCACTCCTAAAACCTTGAAAACTCTTAGAGAATTAAGAAAAAGAGGCACAGAAATCATCGTTATTAGTCAATGTCTTTCTGGTGGCGTAAATATTGGAAAATACGAAAATAGCAATGTTTTTAAGCAAATTAATGCTATCAGCGGAAAAGATATTACCGTAGAAAGTGCCCTAACCAAAGCCATGCATCTCATTGATAATCCAAACTATACAGGAACTTTTGCGGAAAATTTTTCTAGAAATTTAAGAGGAGAAATCACAGAATAATTTTGAATATTCAATATTTTTCTTATCTTTGCGAAAGTAATAGAAAGGTGTCCGAGTGGTTGAAGGAGCTACCCTGGAAAGGTAGTATGCGGGTAACTGCATCGAGGGTTCGAATCCCTTCCTTTCTGCAACATCATCTGTAAATCAACAACTTACAGAAATAAGGGACTAAAATAGGGACTTCATAAGAATTGAAGTTCCTATTTTCTTTTATAATCCAGAGAAAAAAATCTTATCAAAATACATAGTAAGAGTATTCTATTTTCAAATAAAGACATCCTGTTAGAAAGGTATTTTATCTACTTGTAAAAAATAATGCAGGGTATCTCCTACCACTTGTAAAAAATAATGTAGGGTCAAAATCATTATCTTAATGAAAATCAATTATATATAAATATTTCCTAAATTTATTTTTCCTTATATATACACACTATATATATGAGAATATATTAGTGAGAGAATAATAGTGAGAATAAAAAAGAGACAAAATTTTATTTTTTCTGCATTAGCAATTTTGGACTAAAAAATCATTTTTTGGGAGGTCTAAAGTCATTTTACAAAAAACATATACTGATTTTCAATAGTTTAACTAACTCTATAAAAATTCCTTTGAAAAAATCTTAATTAATCTCAAACTAACCACGCTGAGTAGTGCAAGATGTGTCTTTGTTCCCACAACTTTTCAGTTGATACACAAAGACCATCTTGCCTTTTTTTGAGAAAAAAGGATTAGAAAAATTTCGGAACTCATTTTTCTTTTCAGCGGAATTTTCTTTTTGTGGATTTTATTCAAGTTTCATTTTTGGAAGCCAAAAATTTAAGGCATCAGTCTAATTTAGTCTAAAATAGTCTAAAGTAGTCTAACCCAAGCCTAAATCCTTGTTTTTTATGAATTTATATTGAAATTTTGCCCAAAAGAAATCCCAGAATGCAGAAAGAAAAGACTGAAATTAAAATTAGAATTAAAAAATCTAAAAAAGATATTTGGAAAAAAAACTGTAAGGAAAAAGGGATTACACTCACTAATCTCATTATTGATTCGGTAGAAAAACGAACTTGGGATAGTGAGCGAAGGAAAGCGATGGCGTTCATTGAAAAACAAGTAAACCTATTTGCGAAAGTAGAAAACAACATCAATCAATTAGCCAAGTATGTGAATGGACAAAAATTTATGACCCCACAACAAGCAAATGAATTTAACATTTATCTGAAAGAGGTCAAAAGATTGAAGCAAGAACAGAACGAGATTTTGATGAAAACATATCGTTTCATTGCCAATGATAGTGAAGATTTTAAGTTCAGCGAGTAATGATTTTCACGGCGTGAAATACAACGACAAAAAAATGGAAAGCGGTGCTGGGGAATTGATGACAATGGAAAATTTTCCAGAGGGTTTTGATGAAAACACAAAGCAGGAAGATGTTAGAAATTACTTCAAATCTATCTCCAAGAGTGATAAAGTCAAAAAACCGCAGTTCCACGCCACGATTTCTACCAAGTTTCAGAATCATTCCAAAGAGGAATTGACCGAAATTGGCAAGGAATCCATGAAGGAAATGGGCTACAGAAATCAACCTTATATCATTGTTTTTCATAATGATACAGAGAACAATCACATTCATTTGGTTTCTACACGAGTGGATAAAAGCACTGGAAAAAAGATTGATGATAGTTTTGAAAAACTAAAATCTCAAAGAGCCTTGCAAAAAGTTTTAGCTGAGTTACAAGGAGAGAATTTAGATAAGGATTTGGAAAAATTACTTCGCTACAAATTTAGCACGATGAAGCAATTGGAATTGCTTTTGGAAAGAGGAAGATTTAAGTTGGTTCAAAATAAAAATGATGATACCGCTTTTGATATTCTCAAAAATGGGGTAAGGCAAAAAACTTTGGAGGCTCGACAGATTGTATTTCATTCTAAGTCAGATAGCAAAAGAGCCAAGCAAATCAAGGCTTTTTTGGAAAAATACAAGGAAGCTTATTCTAACAAAGTTTTCAAAGTGATAGACAACCGAGAAGCAGAAGGGATAGAAGATGATAAAACGCAAAGGAATTTTGCCCCTAAAATAGAATTTGAAAGTGAGTTGCAACACAAAATGCGAGAGATGTTTGGGATTGATATTGTTTTTCATCACAAAGATGGAAAACAGCCTTTTGGATATTCTTTGATAGACCATAAAACACAGAAAGTATTCAAAGGAAGTGAAATAATGAAGATGAATGAAATATTTGATTTTACAAAGGAAAAATTGGACAAACGAATTTTTGAGCAAATTAAAGATTATAATGTTTTTAATGCTCAATATAAAAAAGAGTTATTGAATTATTTCCATCATCACTCTAAAAACGATGAAGCAAGGGAGATTAAGGAATTTATGATTTTCGAGAATAAAAACCGAAAAGATATGGAGGAATATAAAAAAGTCCGAGAAGAAACTTTCCAAGTGATAAGACACTCTAAACCAAACACAGACATTTCCATATTTGAAGGAGAAGATGGTAAGCATTATATCACTCATAAACAATATCATCATATACACGAATTGGAAAGCCTTGTCGGACAAACTCCGTATCAAAATTTTATAAACCCACAGACCGAACAGGTTTCTACTAAAAATATTCAAGATGATAAATTATCTAAAGTGATAAATGAATTCTTGTTTGAAATAATGAAAAGTTCAGGGAAAGGTCTTGACCCTGCTGAAGAAGAAAGAAAACGAAAACGAAAAAAACGAAGATAAGATGATAATAACTTTTGGAACACAAAAAGGAGGTGCAGGAAAAACTACTCTTGCTATAGCCTTTGCAAATTATCTTGCTCTGCAAGACAAGAAAATAAATGTTTTTGATTTTGATTTTCAAAAATCATTTTATCATAAATGGGAGGAAGATGAAGCATTGGACATTCCAAAATTGTATGAAGTAAAATCAATCGGTGAGAATGATAAACCAATAGAT
>CAUTLL010000129.1:0-3776 GCA_963539275.1 uncultured Flavobacteriaceae bacterium | reverse complement strand
GAAGGCAAGAGGTTAATATTATAATTTTAGATTAAAATGTCACAAAGAATCAGAATAAAACTTAAGTCTTACGATTATAATTTAGTAGATAAATCTGCTGAGAAAATCGTGAAAACAGTAAAGTCTACAGGTGCAGTTGTGAATGGACCAATTCCATTACCTACTCATAAGAGAATTTTTACTGTATTGAGATCTCCGCATGTTAACAAGAAAGCAAGAGAACAGTTCCAACTTTCAGCTCATAAGAGATTGATGGATATTTACTCTTCTTCATCTAAAACAGTGGATGCACTTATGAAGTTAGAATTGCCAAGTGGTGTAGATGTAGAGATTAAAGTATGATAATTTCTATGTATTGAACACTTTGCTTTGCATATAAAAAACTCCCAAAAAAATGGGGGTTTTTTTCTTGTTGTATAATACAAATATTTGTAGTATTAGAATACTTTTGATATTATTGTAAAAATAATAAGTGTTTTATGAAAGATCAAATCAGTAATAATAAGATTAGACAAGTCATATTATTGGTATTAATTTTAGTTTTTTTATATTTAATAACGAGTAATCTAAGTGATTTTTTACCTGCATTTTTGGGAGCAATTACACTTTATACAATATTTAGAGGTTATTATTGTAAATTAACAGAAAAGAGAGGCTGGAAACCATGGATAGCCTCCTTTTATTTGATATTACTATCAGTGGTTGTAATTTTAGTGCCGTTATATTATGTAGTTTCTACATTGGTTTCTAAATTAGTAGATTCTCGAGATTATGTGGAGATAGTGATAAATTATATGGAGACATTACATCAATACATAGTACAAAAAACAGACTATAATTTAGTAGATTCTATTGATGTGAAAAAAATTGGAGGTTGGATTGCAGTATATTCATCATCGGTGTTGAATACTACGATAGATTTGGTTACAATGATTGTAACAGCTTATTTTATATTGTATTTTATGCTCACTAATGCACGAAAGATGGAAAATGCAATAGAGCTTGCCATACCTTTAAAGAAATCAAACATTAGTAAATTAGGAGATAAATTTAGAAAGCTTATTATTGCTAATGTTATTGGAATTCCTATAGTTGCGATAGGACAAGGTTTGACAGTTTTGATAGGGTATTTATTGTTTGGTGTATCAAGTCCATTTTTTTTATTTGTATTGACGGTGATAGCTTCGGTTATTCCGATTGTTGGTGGGAGCGTGGTATATATCCCTGTCAGTATTATGCTTTTAGCGAATAACAATCTTACAGGGGCAATAGGCGTGTTGGTCTTTGGATTTTTATCTGCGGGAGTAGATAATGTGATGAGATTTACTTTATTGAAGAAAATAGAGAATATTCACCCTTTGATATCGGTATTTGGAATTATTTTAGGATTGAAAATATTTGGATTTATAGGGTTGATTTTTGGACCGATACTACTTTCTATTACGATTTTGTTGATACGGGTCTATCATGATGAATTTACAGAAATTAGTGCAACTAAAGAGAATTCCTTGAAAGAACAAAAACCGGACCAAAATTAAAAAAAAACAGCTTTAATAAGCTTATTTATTAAAAGGATTTAGAAGATTTAACTTTTTTAGATGTAAAAAAATATAGATTTGTTAATTTTAGTTAAAAAAATAAATGTAAATTTGCAGCATCTAATAATTTATAAAAATATATGAAGACAAACTTTTTAAGGAAATCTGCGATAGCAGTATTGACTTTAACAACAGCGAGTTTTTATTTTGCACAAGAACAAGAAGAAAACACAGGTAAAGACATCGAAGAGGTAGTTATCGTAGGTGGTGTTACAGACATTGCTAAGGATAGAAAAACTCCAGTCGCGGTTTCTACACTCAAAGAATCTGCGATTGTAGAAAAATTAGGAAATCAAGAATTTCCTGAGATTTTGAATTCTACTCCATCAGTTTATACTACTAAATCAGGAGGAGGATTTGGAGATTCAAGAATTAACATCAGAGGTTTTAGCCAAGAAAATATTGCTGTAATGGTAAATGGTATGCCTGTGAATGACATGGAATCTACCAAGGTATATTGGTCTAACTGGGCGGGTCTTTCAGATGTTACTTCTGCTATGCAGGTTCAGAGAGGTTTGGGAGCTTCTAAATTAGCGATTGCTTCAGTAGGGGGTACAATTAATATTATTACAAGAGCAGCTGATAAGAAAAAAGGAGGAACAGTATCCATCGGAATAGGTAATGATGGTTATAAAAAGGCGTTATTTGCTTATAATACAGGAAAAAATGAAAAAGGTTGGTCATCTTCATTTTTAATGAGTAGAACATCTGGTGCGATGTATGCTGATGGAACTAGTTTTGAAGGGTATAATTATTATTTGGCAGTGGGATATCAACCAAGTAAAAAACATGATTTCCAAATCATGGTAACAGGAGCCCCACAAAAACATGATCAGAGAGGATTACAAGCTACAATTTCAGATTATATTAAATATGGAAATGGAGGGATACCTAATAGAAAATATAATTCTATGCTAGGTTACCTAAATGGAAAGGAATATGTTTGGTCAGAAAACTATTATCATAAACCAGTAGCAATGTTTAATTGGGATTGGAATATCAATACTAAAAATAAGTTAGCTACTGTAGTTTATGCTTCTTGGGGAAGAGGAGGAGGAAGCGGAAGTAATTCACCAGTAAAAGGTTCTAGTCTTGAAACATATAGAAACTTACAAACAGGTTTATTAGATTATGATAAAATGTATGCTGCAAATATTGCATCTCCAACATCTCCAAAAGTTTTAAGAAGGGTGTCAACAAATGATCATAATTGGTATGGTTTTTTGACGAACTTTACGCATAAATTTAATTCTAATTTACAGCTGAGTGTAGGTTTAGATGGTAGATATTACAAGGGATATCACATGATGACAGTATCTGATTATTTAGGAGCAACATCTTATACTGATGGAAGTAATAAAAATATAGGGAATAGAGTAGTTACTACCAATCATACAATAGGTATTCCTTATTTTTCAAAAATAAAAGCAGAGCCGATTTCTTATAATAATGATGGTGAGATTTTATGGGGTGGTCTATTTGGTCAGTTAGAGTACAGTAATGACAAGGTATCTGCATTTCTTCAAGGATCTGTTTCTAGCCAAGGATATCAAAGAATAGATCATTTCTTAAAGCCAGGCACATTGGCAGTAGTAGGAAATTCTTCTTCTGAGATGAATACTAAAACAGGATTTAAATACAAAACAGGATTCAATATAAAAGCAGGAATCAATACTAATATTGATGAGCATAATAATGTGTTTGCAAATATTGGATATTATGAAAAACAGCCAGTGTTTAATTCTGTTTATCCTAGCAATAAAAATTATTTGAACCCAAATCTTACTAATGAGAAGATATTAGGTATGGAGATTGGGTATAGTTTTAGATCAAGTACATTTAATGCAAACCTTAATTTATACAGAACTTCTTGGAAGGATAGATATTTATCTGTAAAAAATAGTTTTGATGAATATTTAGTGAATGCAGCAGGAGTAGTGTCTCCTACAGGAAATAAGATTAATGGTAATGCAAATATTTTAGGAATTACTCAGATTCACATGGGGGTAGAGTTTGATGCAGAGTATAAAGTTGCAAACTATCTTTCTCTTACAGGTATGATTTCATTAGGGGATTGGAAGTATAACGGAAATGCATCAGGAACATATTTGCAAGATACATCAGAGGTTATTATTGGAGCTGATGGAAAACCGATAGAAGCAAAAACTCTTTATTTGT
>CAUTLL010000128.1:0-3817 GCA_963539275.1 uncultured Flavobacteriaceae bacterium | reverse complement strand
ACTAAAATATTACAATAATTACGAAGATTAATGTTATCTTCTAAAAATACTTTGCTTTTTGGATAAAAAGAAAAATTACAAAAATTCCCGAATTTCACACTTTTTGAGTATCGTTTTATTTTATAGTTAGGAATTTTTAAGAGATAATATATAAACTTAGATAAGAACATTTATTAAAGATTATTTTTACAAAGTTATAAAAAATGATTCTTTTGGATATTTAATTTTGATAACTCTATATTAATTTAATTAGAATAATATTTATCTAATATCTTACAAAGATATGATTCTTTATCTGTTAACGCATGTTGGTTAAAATAATCTTGTACATCTGGAATGTCAATTAGATAGCCAGAACCGCTTTTTACTAAGTTGAGTTTAGGTTTAATCTGAAAGAATTTTTCTAAAATTTCTAAAATCTCGATAATGGTATAATTCTCTGGATAAGCAATATTAATAATTTTATTAAAGTTTTTGTTTTTAATAAGTTGGATGACAATATTTTTAATATCTTCAGTATCAATGAAATTTCTTGTAGCTTTGGTATGCACATTTATAGTTTCGCTATTTTTCACAGAGCGAACCAAATAATTCATTAATAAGTTTGGGTTTCCACCATTGCCCACAGCATTACTCAGCCTTAAAATTAAATATTGAGGACAAAGTTGGATAATGATTTGTTCCATCTTTAGTTTGTGTAAAACATACTGGCTCTCTGCTTTGGAAGAATCATAAATACTGCAAGTAGAGAAGTATATAAAAACTTTATTAGGATTTTCTGTAATAGTTTTTTTAATCAAATTTTCTTCTCGTAAAAATTCTTCTTTTTTGGTTTCCAAAGAATTAGATACCCCAGAAGCAAAGAAAATTATATTTTCTTGGTCACATTCTGTAAATAGTAATGCAATGAGTCCGTTGCCTACAATCATTTGTGCAGATTTTTTCTGTTATATTTTGATTCTAAAAGTTTTTTTGAAACCCCCCCCGGGATAATGATAGATAAAATTACTAAAATATTCAGCACCGACAATATCAACATGGTTCATATCCCAATAAGCATGTGGAGGAAGTTCTAATTTAGAGAAGTCTAAAAAATCTATATCTTTCAGATATTGGTCATAATAGTTATAAAATTCTTTATGATCATAATTTTTATAATCTTTTCTTAAATAGTTTTTAGGTGGTTGTATAAGGATAAGTTTGATTTTTTTCTCCTTACATAATCTGATTATCTTTTGTAAATATTTAGTTTCTATATTAGTAATAATAGGTTTTTTGTATTTATAAGGTTTTATTGGATGTTGAGTTTCATTTTCAGGATTTGGTAGATAAGAACCGAATCTTGATGAATTATTCCCATAGTTTTTAAATGAAACTATATTATCAATTTTGGATTTTCCTATTGTTGTCAAAGCCAGCATATAACTTTTTGGGGTGTTTTTTAGTAAGTCTAAGTGATTTTCAAAGCTAAAATCATAATAAAAAGCAGACATTCTGTTATCTAATGGTGTTTCTCCATCATTCCACCACATATTATTGATAATATTATGAGGACTGAAAGAGAGGATTAGTGTATCTATTTTATTATGTTTTGTAAGGATATTTAATTTTGTTTCAGCGAATAAATAAGTCTCACCGCCAGTAGAAAAGTTAGAATATCCTTTGATAATTTTATCATCCATAGACCAACGGGTATTAGAATCTCCAATGATGATATTTTTTGTATTGATTTTTACAACATTATCATGATTTTTATAATATAGATATAAAAATTGTCCTAAAATAATAGTTACAATAATTGTTATAAATAATAATATTTTACAAATAAATTTTTTCATTATTTAAAATTGAAAATAAATAAATTCAGCTTCTTTACCGTGATACCAAATAATGGATAAAGTGATAAAAATATAGATTATCCATCGGAAAACTTGATGGATTTTATTATTAAATCTTAATGTGAATAACTGTTCTCTTTGTAGCCATTCAAAGATAAACATAATGAAAATAAAGAGTAATAGAATAAGATTTCCATCGAGTAATTTATAGGGATATCCTATGCCAATGTGCATAGTGGTAATCATTTTACGTATAAATTTGAAAGCATCGGTAATGCTTTCAGCTCGGAAGAAAATCCAGCAAAATGTGGCGATTGTAAAAGTGGCAAATATTTGGAAAAATTCTTTTAATGAGGGAAATAATCTGCCTTGAGCCACGATATCTAAATTATTTCTATTTGTTTTCATCAATATAGACGGCATGATGAACAAAGCATTTAGGAATCCCCAAAATATGAAAGTCCAATTTGCTCCGTGCCAAAATCCGCTGATTAAAAATATAATAAAGGTATTTCTGATTCTCATCCAATTACCGCCTTTGCTTCCTCCCAAAGGAATATAAACATAATCTTTGAACCAAGAGGATAGAGAAATATGCCATTTTCTCCAAAATTCAGCAATATTTCTTGAAAAATAAGGATAATTAAAATTTTTAAGTAGCTCTATACCAAACATTCTTGAAGTGCCAAGGGCAATATCACTATATCCAGAGAAATCCCCATAAATTTGAATTGCAAAAAGGAAAGCTCCGAAAGCCAAAGTCGTACCATTATAATTTTCATAGTCATTGAAAATTATATTGACATAATGGGCACAATTATCAGCGATAACTACTTTTTTGAACAATCCCCAGAGGATTTGCCTTAATCCATCTACGGAATTGTTGTAATTAAAAAATCTTTTTGATTTTAATTGAGGAAGTAGGTGAGTGGCTCTTTCGATAGGTCCTGCTACTAAAAGAGGGAAATAACTTACAAATAGAGAATATAAAATCCAATCTTTTTCAGGTGAAATTCTTTTTTTGTAAATATCTATAGCATAAGATAATCCATGGAAAGTATAAAATGATATACCCACTGGGAGGATTATATTTAAGGTCCATAGGTTAGGATTAAAACCTATTTGACGAAGCATTTCGGCAAAAGATTCTATAAAAAAATTATAATATTTAAAAAATCCTAAAAAGGTTAAATTAACAAGAATACTCAGCCAAAACCAAAATTTACGAATAGAAGCTTTATCGGATTTTGCTATTTGTAATCCTGAAAAATAATCCAAAAATGTGGAAAATAGCAATAAGAATAAGAAACGCCAATCCCAGCAAGAATAAAAATAATAACTAGCAATAAGCAAGAGTATATTTTGCCATTTTAATTTTTTATTAAATGACCAATAAAGAATAAAAATAATCGGTAAAAATATAGCGTAATGTATAGAATTAAATAACATAACTAAATTTTTATATTATAATACTTTGCTACTTCGGGATGCCCAATGTGGAGCAGTACCTCATGTCCCATTCCTTCTAACCCTCTAACGACACAAAACTCTTTCGGTAAAAAATACGGAATAAGTCCAGTTTCCCAAGCAGCTTTCCACATAGCAATGGAAGCTCGGGAGGGTTCTTCTTCTAATTTCTGACAACACATTTCGTAATATTTCCTACCTGCATCAGAGTTTTTAGATAGAGACATTGGGGTAATATTACAAGTAACACCAAAACCATTACTCTCATCGCGAATAGGTATCGTATCCATAGAAGTTTCCACCTCAAAATTCATACTTCTACCCGAACTTGACGGCACGCAATAGCCAAATTTTTCTGTAAGATATATCAAACGATAGATATTTTCGCTCCAAACGAACATATCTGAATCAATAGATACCACGATATCGGCATCGGAATCGAGCATTCCTTTAAACTTATAATAATCTGCCAAATGATAGAAATGTCTTGGATGGTCTGTTTTATCCTGCAA
>CAUTLL010000127.1:0-3833 GCA_963539275.1 uncultured Flavobacteriaceae bacterium | reverse complement strand
AAATGGTACTTCTATTGACCAAAACTGGCTCTAACTGATGGATTTTATGCAAGGCACTGCTCACGATAGTCGTCAGCTGTGGCACCACTGAACCAATGATAATCCTCTCAAAATCATTTGCCTTCACCTCATAGGTCTGGTAGAATAATTTGAATTGGGAATAAAACTCATCTCGCGTTCGGTAAGGCTTGGTATTAATCACCCAAGAAGTCTGGCAATCATTATCTTCAAAAACCCCAAAGCGAATATTGGTATTGCCTATATTGACAACTAATGTCTTCTTATTATTACTCATATTCTTTTATTTCACCTCCAAGAAATTATCTTCTGGGTTCACATCTGCCATTCTACGACTAAAATCAATTCCCAAAACTTGTAAATCTTCTTTACCAAAAGGAATGGTAAAAGTATAATCATTCGCCGTCCAATTCCAATAATTCAAAGTCATAAAATCCCCAAAATAATCTGTTTTCTTCGGCTCTCTCATCATATTGAGTGGAATATGATAGTTCTTCACCTGATTATCTTTCGTCAAGACAGAAAAATCTATCGGCATTGGAATCTCTCCTTTATTGGTTAAAGTAATTGTCGTAAAACCATCTCCATATTTCACCTCCTTAATCGCATAATCTATCGTCTTGGTAGTACTAATCCAATAATGATAAAACCATTTCAAATCCATTCCAGAAATATTCTGTGCGATATGCATGAAATCCCTTGCTGTAGGATGTTTCATTGCCCATTCGTTATAATAACTTTTCAAGATTTGCCAAAGTATCTTCCCCTAAAATATACCCTAACTCCACTAAAAACAACTCCCCTTTGGTATAAGATGCTACAGAATAAGCAGAACCATCATCATGATGATCTCCTAACCAACTCGCTGGCTCTTCTGATCCTCCCTTGATAAAATTCACATAACTATTAATAGTGGAAAGGAAAGGATTAGGCTGAGGTTCCTTCGGTGGGAAGAGCTGATACATCACAAAATGCTGAGCATAAGAAGTGAAGCCTTCATCTAACCAAGGCGTAGTGCTTTCATTCGTTGCTAACATATGCTGATACCAAGAATGAGCCCCCTCATGAGCCATCAAACTTACCAATCTATGCAAAGTCTGATGCTCTCCCAGCATTAGGGTACACATTCCGTATTCCATTCCGCCATCTCCCCCTTGAATGAAACTATAACTTGGATAAACATACCTACCGAAATGCTTGTTCATCAGTTGAAAAAACTTCACGGCATAAGGTTTTGCCTCGTCCCAAAGTTTTGTTTTTTCATTTTTTTGATATACAAAATAGAGTTTTGGTCCATCTACAACAGTCAATTCATCAACAGAAAAATCAGGGTCTGCTGCCCATGCAAAATCTAAAATATTTTTAGCCGACCAGTTCCAAGTCGCTTTTCCATTTTTATTTTCTTTCACATTCACATTTTTATTGTAACCTTTGACTTCCATTGGATTTAAAAGCGTCCCCCCAGCTCCAATCACATAATCTTTGTCAATATGAATCGTTACTTCAAAGTCTCCAAATGGAGCATGAAACTCCCTTCCTACATAATCAAAAGTAGCCCAACCATCATAATCATATTCTGCTATTTTAGGATACCATTGGGACATGGACATCTCCACACCCTCACGGTTATTTCTCCCTGCTCTACGAATCTGATGAGGAATCACCGCATCCCAATCCATGGTAAAAGTAGCGATAGAACGAGGTTTTATCGGCTCATTCAAATAAACTTTCATTATCGTCTCCTGAACCTCAAACTTCAATTCTTTTCCTTTTTGTTTTATCCAATTGATTTTTTGACTTCCCTCTTCTTCTAACGGAATAGAAGCCAAACGAGAAACATTTTTGCCTTTTACTTTGGTAACTAAACGCCCATCAGCATGCTCACCTTGATTTTGCACCCTTTGATCCATCATAGAATTAGGCTTAAAAGCATTCCAATATAAATGGAAATACACAACATTCAATTCATCAGGAGAATTATTGGTATATTCCACACTCTGCTTCCCATGATAAGTATAATTTTTAGCATCAACATCAATGTCCATTTTATATTTGACACTCTGCTGATAATATTTCCCTTTCTGAGCCATTAGCCCTCCAGAAATAAACAATACAATTCCTAAAATCAGTTTCTTCATCTTATTATTTTTTATGAATTTTATCTTACAAATTTAGCAATTCTTCATCAATTTATGCCCCTTTTATCTTTCACAATAAAAAGACCGAGATTAATCTCGGTTCCTATTTCTTCTTTTTTTAATTTTCTCTAAATATTTTCTTTCTCTTTTGCTCATAGTTTCCTCTTTTTTCTTCCCTAAATCATTAGTATCTATCCATCTATAACCAGCATTGACATCTATAAAGTACCATATTCCTCCTTGATAAGTAATGTGATGAAGAAATGTTAATGGAGTTCCAAGTCTCTGCCCCTCTAACTGGTCAAACCTTAAAGAAACAACATGCTTTTTTCTAATTACATCTCCCGTATAAATCTGCGAAATAGTCTTTCCTGTTCCTTTATCATCTATCAACTCTATCAATTGAGCCTCATCATTCTTTATTTCTAAAACCCAACGCTCAGTCTCATCTTCATAATCTTTTACATAAAGAAATCTTTTCCCGTTTAAATCATAATGCATCTCGGTATCATGATTAATTTTATTTTCTTGTTCCAGTCGGTACAATAACTTGTTTAATTCTGTATATCCTTGAGCCTTAACCCCTACCATAAACATTACCAAAACTAATATTAATAATTTTTTCATTTTAAAAACATTTAAAAATTTAACTAACCAATAAACTACATCCTCTAATATCAGAATGATCTATTCTTCCTAGTACTTGAAATTTCCCATTTTGTATTTTACCCAAATCTTGTATAGCAATAAAACTACAACTATGAATATTCGCCAAATCTATGATGTTAATCGCTCCAGTTCTACCAGCCCCAACATAGGAAAAAGGGTCTTCTATATTACGAATTAAAACTTTCATCCAAGGCGGACAAAGATACTCATTATTACCCAAAGAATATGCTTGAGATAATAATTCTGTCATGCTATACTCTGAATATATTTTCTCTGTTTTTAATCCTTTTTGTAAAATACCTAGCAACTCATCTTTTGTCATTTCTTCCTTCCGCCCCTTCATTCCTCCCGTTTCTATCACAATGAGATTTTCATTTTGTATCAAATCCACTCCCGATTCTTTCACAAAATCTATAAAATCTAACAATGCAAAACTTACCCCAAAAAGAATGATTTTCCTATTTTTAAGAATATTCAATTTCTGTAAAAGCTCTCCGTGATTATATAAAAAATAACCATTTTCGGACTTTCCAGATTTTTTCATCAGAAAA
Source organism: uncultured Flavobacteriaceae bacterium (assembly GCA_963539275.1). GTDB lineage: Bacteria > Bacteroidota > Bacteroidia > Flavobacteriales > Weeksellaceae > JABCPE02. The sequence goes on along the minus strand of CAUTLL010000127.1, from coordinate 457 downwards.
TCTACCATATACACTAAAGAAGAATTTTGTCTCTCTAAATAATTGGGCAATAATCCTAAAAAAATAAAATCTTCTGCTTTTCCTATAAATTGAGTAAAACTCTTCTCTATACTTTCTTGATAAATTTTTATATCTACAATATAATGTTTAGATAAATTCATCTGCGTTGTCCCACTACTCTGAAAATACAACTCTGCCGACTTATTTTTATCCAAAACCAAATGATTTTTATACATCTCTATCGGCAAAAATGGTATCTGAAAAACCTTCATAACCTCATCTGGATTTATCCTTAAAAAATCAACAAACTTACGATACACTTCTACATTTTCATACTGATATTGAAAAGTTTGTAAACAACATCTCTCAAAATCCTCTTCCGAAGAAATTCCAAAAATATCCTGCATTCAGTCAAATGTTTTTAATTCAAACTCCTTTTCAAAAACTCCATAAGTGA
>CAUTLL010000126.1:0-3859 GCA_963539275.1 uncultured Flavobacteriaceae bacterium | reverse complement strand
ATTGCTCCAAAAAACTCTGAAATTTCCTTTTTCAACATAGCTCCTCCTACAGGCATAAAACTAAGATTTCCTCCTAACTCATTTCTAATTTTTCGAAAAACCAATGATGAGAAAAATTTATACTTTAAATCTAATAAGAACGGTACACTCTCTCCTTTTCGTTTCTTTTCAGAATATTTGAAACCTACTTCTAAGGCTTTTTTGAATAATTTCTGTTTGGTTGCACTTGCATTATTTATTTTATTCAATAATAACTGATAAATTTTTTCATAAAGTCTCGGCACTGAGCACATTGCCCATGGCTTCACCTCTTTCATTGCTTGAGAAACATCTTTTGGATTATCCAAAATAGCAACTTCTCCCCCTTGGGAAAGGAAAAAAGTAGTCCAAGCTTTCTCAAATATATGGCTCAATGGTAAAAATGCCAAAGACTTTTTCCCATGAAGATTTTCTATATTAAAAAAATCCTTATGAGCTTCTATTACTCCCTCAAAATTCTCATGGACCAAAACTACTCCCTTTGGAGTTCCCGTAGTGCCTGATGTATATAATATAGTGGAAATATCTGAAGAAAATACTGGTTTAAAGTCAAAAATATCTTCATATGCATTTATCCATTTAGGGAAATAAAACTCTTGTTCTTTAGGATTCTCTAAAGATACTGAAGAAAGCACTTGCACCGAATGAAATTCTGGTTTTTTCTTAATTTGTCTTATGATGTTTAATTGGGTATTTTCTCCAACCAAAACTGCTTTCATTTCGGTCTGTTTAAGAATAAATTCTGTCTGCTCCTCACTATTGGTAGCGTAAATTGGGACAGAAATTGCCCCTAACATTTGCGTTGCTAAATCTACTAAAACCCAATCTTTAGAATTAACGGAATAAATCCCTACCTTGTCTTCTCTTTCTATTCCAATACTTTTTAGAGCATTGATAGTTTTTGCTAATTCTTTTCCGAATTCAGACCATGTCAAGGATTTCCATTCTCCATCTTTTCTAAAAGAAATAGCTGCTTTATCTGCTAACAATTGAATATTATTATAAATCAATGTAAGAGCATTCATAATTTTAGGAAATTTTAATTACGAATGCAAAGATAATATTTCATATGAATTATCCCTATGAAAAATATATTTTAAATCAAAAGATTAAACAGATGATTCTAAAACATGCTTAAAATCTTGAAAAATCAGCATCATTTTTTGTCCTAAAAACTAAACAAAAGTTTAATTATTTTGTTTTTTTAACATAAAATTAATTATTTATCCTAAAATATTTCACTAACAATCTGCTTCACCCCCTCACTTTTACTCATAGAATAATAATGTAAAGCTGGAACTCCTCTCTCTTTCAGCTCTTTACTCTGGGCGATGCACCATTCCACGCCCACCTGTTTGACCTCACTATTATTTTTACAAGCATTCACTACATTGACCAAATCATCAGGTAAATCTACTTTGAAACGATGTGGTAGTATACTCAATTGTCCCTTGGTAGAAATAGGTTTTAACCCTGGAATAATAGGAATAGTAATACCTTCTTCTCTGCATTTTTCTACAAACTCAAAATACTTTTTGTTATCAAAAAACATTTGAGTAATGATATAGTCAGCCCCTGCTTCTACCTTTTTTTTCAAAAACTGAATATCTTGGGTAATACTTGCCGCTTCCATATGTTTTTCTGGATAACCCGCCACTCCAATACAAAAATCGGTAGGTGATGGATGTTCCATACTTTCATCTAAATAATGTCCATCATTCATTGCTTTAATCTGATTTACCAAATCTACAGCATGGGCATTTCCTTTTGTATTTGGTTTGAAATAAATCTCTGATTTTAAAGCATCTCCACGCAATGCCAAAACATTATCTATTCCTAAAAAATCTAAATCTATCAAGAAATTTTCTGTATCTTCTTTAGTAAATCCACCACATAAAATATGTGGAATAGCATCTATGTGATACCGATTCTGAATCGCTGCACAGATTCCCACAGTTCCTGGTCTTTTTCTCACGATTCTTCGTTCCAAAAGTCCATTTTCAAGTTCTATATATTCATGCTCTTCACGATGATAAGTAACATTGATAAAACTTGGATTAAACTCTAAAAGTGGATCTATAGCTTCAAAAAACAAATTGATATTCTGCCCTTTCAATGGAGGTAAAATCTCAAAAGAAAACAACGGACTCCCCTTCGCTTTTTCTATATGCTCTATTACTTTCATAATTTATTGATTTTTTCTATTTTTTTGTTGGATTTCATAATCCTTATGCTAAATTCGGAGCCAACCATTTTTTGGCTTCGTCTAAAGAAATCCTCTTCCTTTTTGCGTAATCTTTTACTTGATCTTCTGCTATTTTTCCTACCCCAAAATATTTAGAATGTGGGCTACCGAAATAATAACCAGAAACCGCTGCAGTAGGAAACATCGCCAAACTATCCGTAAGATAAACTCCAATATTTTCTTCTACTTTTAGCAATTCCCAAATCGTGATTTTTTCTAAATGGTCAGGACAAGCAGGATATCCAGGAGCAGGACGAATACCCTCATATTTCTCCGAAATCAGTTCATCATTGCTAAAATTTTCATCAGCTGCATAGCCCCAATATTTCGTTCTCACCTGATGATGAAGATACTCGGCAAAAGCTTCTGCCAATCTATCAGCAATGGCTTTTATCATAATTGACGAATAATCATCATTTTCAGCTTCATATTTTTTAGCTAATTCTTCTGTTCCAAATCCTGTCGTTACACAAAAAGCTCCCATATAATCATGAATACCAGTATTTTCAGGAGCAATAAAATCGGAAAGCGCCATATAACTTTTTCCCTCTGCCCTTTTTAATTGCTGCCGCAAAGTACGAAAAGTATAAATTTTATCATCATTTTTTACAATAATATCATCATTTTCCGTAGCATTTGCAGGAAATAATCCAAAAATAGCCTTTGCTGTTAGTAACTTTTCATCTAAAACTTTTTGAAGCATTTTTTGTCCATCTTCAAATAATTCTTTTGCCTGTTCTCCCACAATTTTATCTTCAAAAATTTTTGGATATTTACCGTGTAAATCCCAACTTTGGAAAAATGGCGTCCAATCTAAAAATGGTAATAATTCCCTCAAATCTTGATTTTCTATCACCTTAATTCCTAAATTTTTAGGAGGGAAAATCTTCTCCTCTTCCCAAGCAATCTTAAATTTATTTTTTCTTGCTTCTTCTATCAATACATATTCTTTATCTACTTGCCGATTTAAGAATTTTTCTCTAAACTCTTTGTATTCTGCTTTCAAATTAGCCTTGTATTCTGCTGATTTATCTTCACTAAGCAATGCACTCACTATATTCACCGTCCGTGAAGCATCCCCTCCATGTACAACCGTATTTCTATATTCTGGATCTATCTTTACGGCAGTGTGAGCTTTAGATGTTGTAGCTCCTCCTACCAGTAAAGGAAATTTCAAATTCTGCCTTTCCAACTCCGATGCCACATATACCATTTCATCCAAGCTTGGAGTAATTAGACCACTTAAACCAATAATATCCACTTTTTCAGTAATGGCTGTTTCTATAATTTTTTCAGCAGGAACCATCACCCCTAAATCTATAATTTCATAATTATTACACGCCAGGACCACTCCCACAATATTTTTCCCTATATCATGCACATCTCCTTTTACTGTTGCCAATAAAATCTTTCCGTTTGAAGATTGTGATGTATCTTTCTCTTTTTCAATAAAAGGCTGGATATATGCCACCGCTTTTTTCATCACCCTTGCCGATTTCACTACTTGAGGTAAAAACATTTTCCCACTTCCAAATAAATCACCTACCACTTCCATCCCTGTCATTAAGTTGATTT
>CAUTLL010000125.1:0-3866 GCA_963539275.1 uncultured Flavobacteriaceae bacterium | reverse complement strand
TATTATTTTTTTGATGAACACCCTGACATATTAGTTGTTTTCACCGCCTCTGTCGGTGGCAATTCTGTATTTCTTTTCATTAAATTATCGATCATATTTTGGGCAATCTCCCTATAAACATGAGCAACTAAAGAATCTTCTAACACTACCGGCACCCCACTATCACCTCCTTCTCTTATGCCTTGAACTAACGGAATTTCTCCCAAAACAGAAATCTCCAACTCTTTTGCTAATTTTTGACCTCCTTCTTTTCCAAAAATATAATATTTATTCTCTGGCAATTCTTTTGGAACAAAATACGCCATGTTTTCTATCAATCCTAAAACAGGAACATTGATACTCTCCATTTGAAACATTGCAATTCCTCTCTTTACATCTGCTAATGCAACTTTTTGAGGAGTACTAACTATCACCGCTCCCGTTACAGGAATTTCTTGCACTACAGATAAATGAATATCCCCTGTCCCAGGTGGCAAATCCACTAAAAGAAAATCCAACTCTGCCCAATCAGTATCTCTTATCATTTGATAAAGTGCCTTTCCCGCCATAGGCCCTCGCCAAACAACAGCCTTTTCTGCTCCTGAAAAATATCCAATAGATAGCATTTTTACTCCATATTTTTCAATAGGCTTCATTAGATAGCGTTCACCTACCTTAGAAGAAGTTGGTTTTTCTCCCTCAGTATTGAACATTGTAGGAATAGAAGGACCATAAATATCTGCATCTAAAATCCCTACTTTAAAACTCATTTTAGCCAATGTCACCGCTAAATTTGTAGCTACTGTAGATTTTCCCACCCCTCCCTTACCTGAAGCGATTACAACCACATTTTTCACTCCTGAAATTTCTTTCCCTCTATGAGATTGTTTTGTTTCTATTTTAGGCGAGTTAACTTTTAATTTCAAAGAAATATCCTTACCAAACATTTCTGCAAATGCCTTTCTCATCATCATTTCTAATTTCTTTTTCTCATGCATTGCAGGAGTATTAGCTACCATTTCCAAACATACCACACCTCCCTCTACATGAAGACTAGTAACCCAATCCATCACCTCTATTTCTTCTAAAAATTGAATAATATTTTCTTTATTTATCATTTTCTAATATCTGTCAACAAAAGTAATACTTTTTTCTAAATCTTTCACGAGTATTATCAATTAACTATTTTGTATTTTTGATGCCCAAACTTTACATATGAAACAATTTTCTTCAAAAAGAAGCATCCAAATTTTAGCACATATTTTACAAGAATATGATATTCATAATATTGCTATCTCCCCAGGTTCTAGAAATGCCCCTATTGCTATCCATTTTTCAGAAATGGAGAACATGAAATGTTACAGCATTGTAGATGAACGCTCAGCAGGTTTTGTAGCTTTAGGAATGGCTAAAAGCATAAAAAAGCCCATTGCCCTCTCTTGTACCAGCGGTTCGGCGGTAGTCAATTATTACCCTGCCATTGTAGAAGCCTTTTACAGCAATATTCCATTACTTATCCTAACAGCTGACCGCCCAAAAGAATTTATAGATATTTTTGATGGACAGACTATTAGACAAGAAAATATCTTCCAACAACATTCTTATGGAAGTTTTAATCTATTGGAAGACAATGAAATTGATGCTGATTCCAGAAATTTTGACACGATAAAAAAAGCAGTAAGAACCTGTATTGAAAAACAAGGCCCCGTGCATATTAATATTCCATTAAATGAACCATTATATCAGTATTCTTCTAAAATACCAAACTTCCCTACAGTAAAAAAACAACTACCAAAAAGAAAATACCAACTACAACAAAAACTCATCACAGAATGGAATGATTCCAAAAAAATCCTCATTCTTGCAGGTACTTTAGATAAAAATCCTCAACTTGAAAAGCTTTTGGAACAGTTCGCCAAGAATCATTCCGCTGTGATACTGACGGAAATAAACTCTAACCTCCATCATGAAAAATTTTTCCCTCATATTGACCGATATTTATCTTCTTTCAATGAAGAAGATTATGATACTTTTTCTCCTGATTTACTCATTACTATCGGACAGAATGTAGTTTCCAAACGGATAAAAGAATTTTTAAGAAATAAAAAAATTGCTAAACACTGGCATATTGACCCCTATTGGCACCCTGACACTTACTTTTCTCTAACCGAAAAAATAAATACTTCTCCTGAATTATTTTTTTCTCAACTTATTTCTAAAATCTCTTTAGAACCAAATGACTACCATAATATTTGGAATATGAAAAAAGAAAAATTAGAACTAAAACATCAAGAATATGCCCAAAGCATAAAGTTTTCTGATTTCAAAATCTATGATATTCTCAGAAATAAGATACCCAATGAATACCACATTCATTTATCCAACAGTTCTATAATTCGTTATGCACAACTTTTTGATTTCAAAGAACATCACACTTTTTATTGCAACCGCGGAGCAAATGGCATTGATGGCTCTACCTCCACTGCGATGGGATTCGCTATGGTGAGCACTAGACCCACACTTTTAATTACAGGAGATTTGAGCTTTTTCTATGATATTAATGGACTTTGGAACCAATATATCCCTTCTCAAACTAGAATCATCATCATCAATAATGGCGGTGGAGATATTTTCCGAATTATTCCTGGTCCCGATTCCTCAAATGCCATTGACAAACTTATTGCCACTCAACACAATAAAAATGCTAAATATTTTGCTAAAGCTTTTGATTTTGAATATTCATCGGTGGATAATCAAAATGATTTTGAGCTATCATTAACTACATTTTTCACTCCTAGTTCATTACCTAAAATTTTAGAAATCAATACATCTAAAATTGATAATGCTCAAGTTTTAAGAAATTATTTTAACTCATTAAAATAAAAAATTCCACAAAAACATTTTTGTGGAATAAAATTTAAATCAATATTATTTTATGCTCTCGACATTTATTTATCATTTCCTCAGGCCAGATACTCGCCTGAATCTCACCGATATGAGCTTTATGTAATAAAAACATACACAAACGGGACTGCCCTATCCCCCCTCCTATGGCTAAAGGAAACTCATTATTTAATAATCTTTTATGAAAATAAAGTTCCTTTCTATCTTCTTTATTTTCCACCATGAGCTGATATTCCATCGCTTTTTTATCTACCCTAATTCCCATAGATGATATTTCAAAAGGCATTTCTAAAATTGGATTCCACAAAATAATATCACCATTTAACCCCAAAAATCCATCTGTATTCGGAGTACTCCAGTCATCATAGTCTGGTGCTCTACCATCATGCTTCTCTCCATTACTAAGAACACAACCAATCCCGATAATAAAAACAGCTCCATACTCTTTAGCTATCTCTCTTTCCCTTTCTTTAGGAGTTAAATTAGGATATTTTTGTAATAATTCTTCAGAGTGAATGAAATATATCTCCGAAGGTAAAATAGGCTTTATCCCTTGAAAAGTTTCACAAACTAAATATTCTGTTCGCAAAAAAGTAGCATAAATTCGCCTTACTACACTCTTCAAAAATTCTATATTTCTATTTTCTTGAAAAATTGCCATTTCCCAATCCCATTGATCTACATATAGAGAATGTAAATTCCCCAACTCCTCATCTGCACGAATAGCATTCATATCTGTATAAATCCCATAACCATTTTCTATTTGATAATCTGCCAACATTACACGCTTCCATTTTGCTAAAGAATGTACCACCTCGGCAGTTGCCTCTTTCATATCTTTAACGGGAAAATTTACCGCTCTTTCTTTTCCACTAAGGTCATCATTAAGCCCCATTCCTTTTAATACAAAAAGTGGAGCTGACAATCTCATAAGATTTAATACTCCAGACAAATTAGCATGAAAAAAATCTTTAATCTATTTA
>CAUTLL010000124.1:0-3869 GCA_963539275.1 uncultured Flavobacteriaceae bacterium | reverse complement strand
TTGGGATTATAAACATCTACGCTATCAGGAGAACAAATAATTTGCTCAATTCCAAACCAATCAGCCAAACGAATAATTGTTCCTAAATTACCAGGGTCTTGAATGTTATCTAAAACCAACTGAATAGGAGCATCTATGCTTTTATTTTCTTGAAGTTCACAAACTGCAACTGAATTTTTAGGATGCTGTAAATGACTTATTTTCTGAAGTTCTTTATCTGTTATTTGATGAATCATCATTCCTAAAAAATCTAACTCCGAAGGATTTACACTAAAAATTTCTTTTACTTTAAAAGAGGAATTTTTTAATTCTTTGATAATTTTATTCCCTTCTACCAAGAATAAATTGTACTTTTGTCTAAATTTTTTTTTATCCAAAGAAGTCAAAACTTTTATTGTATGGTTCGTCAGCATTTTAATATTTTTTTTCAAAAATACTATAAACTCTTTATTTCTGCAATAATATTAGGAGGTTTTTATTCATGTAGTACAAAAAAAATTCCTGAAGGAGAATACCTTTTGACAAAAAATAAATATATATACAAGGATAAAGCTTTATTTTCAAATATCATTCCCAATTATGTTTCACAAAATCCCAACACCAGAAATGTTTTGGGATTACCTATGGGGCTTTGGCTTTATAATTTGGCTAATTCAAAATACGATAGTTTACTTAATGAATACATGAACTTTCCTTCTAATATGAGAACTCAAAAATTGCGAGACTCTATAGCAATACAAATGGGTCATCCTGAATTTGTAGGAAAATCTATGATATGGAGCAGAATGATGCATACTCTAGGAAAAGCTCCTGTGATTTTAGACCCATCAAAAACTTATACGAGTGCCAATGCTATCAAACGATATTTAGGTTACAGAGGTTATTGGGATTCAAAGGTGGATTACGAAATTATTTTAGACTCTAAAAATAAAAAAGCTGAAAATAAATTTATTATCACTCATAATACTCCGACTTATATTAGTGATTATCATCTTCTTATTCGTGATGAGAATATTAGTAAAATTTACGAACAAAATATTTCTAAAAGTGAAATAAAAAAAGGACATATCCTTGACCAAAAAAAATTAGAAGACGAAGTAAAAAGAATAAATGAAATGATGAGAGAGGCAGGATACTATGGATTTAATGCTTCTAATGAGGAGGTTTTCTTTACTGCAGATACTCTTAAAAGCAAAAAACAAGTTCCTTTATTTTTAGAAATTGAAAAAGATACCTTAGGGACGCCTTATAAAAAACATACCATTGGGAAAATTGAAGTTATTATCAAACCTAATATTACAGATTCTACCAATATTACGGAAAAAATAGGAGATGTAACCATCAAGAAAAAAAATAATTCTTTTAAAGGGAAAACGATTTGGAGAGCCATTACAGTAGATAGGGGAGATATATACAACCAAAATAGACTAGACCTTACAAGAAGAAATCTATTGGCTCTCAATAATTTTAGTATTGTTAATAGTAATCCTATCTCAAAAATCAATCCTAATGATTCTATTCTAAATCTTAGTTATACTTTGATTCCCTTACGAAAATATGATTTGAAACTGGCTACAGATGTTCATTATTCTCAAATATTAAATTTTGGTGTTTCTCCTTCTGTAGAGTTTACTAGTAGAAATATTTTCCGAGGAGGAGAGAATTTAGGGGTGAATATTTCTGGTATTGTTGGAAGTACTAAAAATGAAAATAATAATTTTTTCAATGCTTATGAGTTTTCGGGGGAACTTAGTTTGAAATTCCCTAGATTTTTACTTCCTTTTAGCACCGATAAAATTATTCCAAGAAGATATTCTCCTTCTTCTGCTATATCTTTGGGGGCTTCTATACAGAATAATATCGGATTAGGAAGAGTCAATTTTAATGGAGGGGTTAATTATTACCTTAATGTGAATGATGTGGTTTCTCATCGTTTTTCACTGCTGAATACTCAATTGAGCAAAACCAGAAATAAGGATAATTATTATGATATTTTCCCTAATGATAAGCATATCCGCGATTATATCTTTGGGCTTTATCAAAATATAAACCCTTCCTTAATTACTGATTTTCACAATAAGAATATTGATTCTGATGTGGTCTCTCGAGCGATTATGCAAGATGTTAGTTTCCAAAATAACCTAAATATTGCGGACCAACAGAAAATGGCACTATTTAGACAATCTATTATCAATAAAGACCGACTAACCCAAGATGCTTTAATTGTAGGTTGGGATTATAATTTTATTTACAATGAAATAGGAAAAAAGAATTATAAACATCCTTTCTATTTTAATGCAAAATTTGAAATGGCAGGAAATGTCCTTTCTCTTTTAGAAAAAGTTTTTGGACCAAAGCATGTAGAATCTGGTATTGTAAATCCTTTGAAAAACAGCTTTTTCAAAATTCCTTATTATCAATTTGCTAAATTAGATTTGGACATCAGAAAATACATCAATTTCAATGACGGAAAACAAAGCTTAATTTTCAGACAATTCATTGGTTTAGGACTCCCTTACGGAAAATCTTCTTCTATGCCGTTTGTTCGTTCTTATTATAATGGCGGTTCTAACGATATAAGAGCTTGGAGAGGCTTCGGAGGCTTAGGGCCTGGTGGTTCTCAGTTAGATGAAAATATCAGAACTTATATGATGGGGGACATGAAACTGACTACCAATGTTGAATATCGTTTTAGAATGAATGATATGTTTCATGGAGCAATATTTACCGATATGGGAAATACATGGAATATCTCCTCTGAAGCTGAACCTGAAAGCAAATTTCAGCTGAATAAATTTTATAAACAAATGGGAATAGGCAGTGGTTTTGGTTTGAGAATTAACATCGCTTATGTTACATTTAGATTTGATTTTGCCTATAAAATGTATGACCCTAATAAGTCCGAAGGGAGTAGATGGGTAATCTCTAATCTTAAACCACTTGACCCGACTGTGAATTTCGCTATCGGTTATCCTTTTTAATTATGAGTTAAATATGAAAAAAATAAAATTAGTATTTCAAATTATTCTTTTTTCTTCTTTGATTGGAGTGATTTTAATGTCTTGTCAGAATAAAAATTCAGATAATAACTGGGATAAAGAAATTAAAATCACAGAAAAAGTAAAAATCATCAACATATCTGAAGAGTTTTTTAATCCTAATGTTTCCTTAAATGATTTCAAAACTAAATATCCTTGGTTTCAAGGAAATATTCCTGATGAAGAATATCTTTTAAGGAGAAAAGATACCACTGAAATCAACATCTATAAAAATGCAATAAAAGAAATAAAAACTATAAACTTGGAAACGGAATTATCCGAAATGTTTTCTAGGATAAGGTATTATTTCCCAAAATTCAAAACTCCTAAAGTTTATCTATATTCTTCTAGCCTTCAAGGAATCAAAGATCCTATATTTTTCCGAACAGAGGATGAAATGCTTTTTATAGATATTTCTGCATTTATGGGAGAAAAGAATTCCTATTATGACGGGATTGACCACTATCTTTGTAAGACAATGACTCCTAAAAATATTGTTCCGAAAGTAGCGGAAATTATCGCAGAAACTTTTATTTTGTACAATACACAAGAAAGTAAATTTATTGACCAAATACTCATTAGTGGTAAAATCAAAACGCTCCAAAAAGCATTCTTGCCTAAAACTCCTGATTATCTCATCATGAATTATACCCAAGAACAACAAGAATGGGCAGTAGCAAATGAGAGTAATATTTGGAATTATTTTGTAGAACAAGACTTGCTTTTTAGTGATGATAATCAGCTTTATGAACGCTTCCTCTCCGTTGCTCCTTTCTCTAAATTTTATACCGAGGTAGACCAAAAATCCTCTCCGCAAGTGGGTGTTTTCAT
>CAUTLL010000123.1:0-3877 GCA_963539275.1 uncultured Flavobacteriaceae bacterium | reverse complement strand
AAACTCGTTTTGTATTACAGAAAGCATTGGAATTAGGGCTGAAACCAATAGTTGTCATTAACAAAGTGGATAAAGATAACTGCCGTCCAGATGAAGTTCATGATAAAGTCTTTGATTTGTTCTTTAACCTTGATGCTACTGAGGAGCAATTGGATTTCCCTACATTTTATGGTTCATCTAAACAAGGTTGGTTCAATTCCAGTTTGACACCATCAGATAGTATTTTACCTTTATTAGATGGGATTTTAGAGTATGTTCCAGCTCCAAAAGTAGAGGAGGGGACATTACAAATGCAGATAACTTCATTAGATTATTCTTCGTTTTTAGGAAGAATAGCTATCGGAAAAATTACAAGAGGTTCAGTGAAAGAAGGACAATGGATAGGATTAGCACAAGAAGGTGATAAAATAGTAAAGGGAAAGGTAAAAGAACTTTATGTTTTTGAAGGATTGGGCAAGAAAAAAGTGGAAGAAGTTTTTGCGGGAGATATTTGTGCAATTGTAGGTTTTGATGCTTTTCAAATTGGGGATACTTTTGTAGATTTAGAAAATCCTGAGCCATTGAGTAGAATTGCGATTGATGAACCTACATTGAATATGACTTTTTCAATCAATAATTCTCCTTTCTTTGGTAAAGATGGTAAGTATGTGACTTCTAATCATTTAAGCGAGAGACTTTATAAAGAATTAGAGAAAAATCTAGCGTTGAGGGTTCAAACTACCGATGATGCTAATACTTTCTTGGTATTTGGTAGAGGAATTCTTCATCTTTCTGTTTTAATAGAAACAATGAGAAGAGAGGGGTATGAAATGACAATTGGTCAACCACAAGTAATTTTCAAAGAAATAAATGGAGAAAAATGCGAGCCTTATGAGTCTTTGGTAGTAGATGTTCCCGAAGAATATGCTTCAAAAGTGATAGACTTAGCTACACAAAGAAAGGGTGACCTTCATATAATGGAAACTAAAGGAGAAATGCAACATTTGGAGTTTGAAATTCCTTCCAGAGGTTTGATAGGGCTTCGTTCTCAAATGCTTACAGCTACCGCGGGTGAGGCTATTATGGCACATAGATTTGTAGATTATAAACCATTCAAAGGTGCGATTGCAGGAAGAAGTAATGGTGTTTTAATTTCTAAAAATCAAGGTCAGACTACTGCTTATTCTATTGAAAAGCTACAAGATAGAGGTAAGTTTTTCGTTGACCCAGGGGAGGAAGTGTATGCAGGTATGATTGTTGGGGAGCAAAATAAACCAGGAGACTTGGTTGTAAATATTGTAGAAGGAAAACAACTAAATAACATGCGTGCCGCAGGGAAAGATAAAGATGGAAGTATCGCTCCGAAAATTCTTTTTTCATTAGAGGAATGTATGGAGTATATTCAGCATGATGAATGTATAGAGGTGACTCCTAATTTTATCAGAATGAGAAAAAAGCTTCTTTCTGAAGAAGACAGAAAAAGAGCTGAAAGAGCTTCAAAAAGTGAATAAATTAAAAACTCCCAAATTTTGGGAGTTTTTTATAAAGTTATTTTTTAGTTATAAAGGGCTTACCAATTCTAAAAACCAGTTTTTTACATCTCCCTCTAAATATGGAGAGATTTTTTCTTCACAAGTTTTATGGTAAGTATTTAGCCAAGTTAATTCCGTTTCTGTAAGCATTTCTTTTTTGATAATATCCTTGAAGAATGGGCAGAGTGTTAAGGTTTCAAATCCATAAAAAGTTCCGAAAGGTGTAGTTTCTATCTCTGTAACTGCCACCAAATTTTCATGGCGGATACCGTATTGATTTTCAACATAAAATCCAGGTTCATTGGAGCAAACCATACCTACCATAAGTTCTTGTGGATTCATATCCTTTCTAATATTTTGAGGACCTTCATGTACATTCATAAAACTTCCCACACCGTGACCCGTTCCGTGAGCGTAATCTTTTCCATTCAACCAAAGAGGTAAACGAGCGATGGTATCTAATTGGACACCTCTAGTTCCCTTAGGAAATTTTGCTAAAGAAAGATTAATCATTCCCTTTAATACTAAAGTGCAATCTTGTATAAATTCTTCAGAAACATTTCCCAATGCTACAATTCTAGTAATATCAGTAGTTCCCTCTAAATATTGTCCACCTGAATCTATTAAAACACTACCATCATTAGTAACTTCTTTGCTTCCCTCTTTTTTTGCGGAATAATGCACTATTGCTCCATTACCTTTATATCCGATAATACTTCCAAAACTTTCGCCTACAAAATTTTCTCCCTCCGTTCGAAAATCTTTCAACTTTTGACCAATAGAAAATTCAGTCATCGGCTCTTTTCCTACATTATGTTTAAGCCAATAAAGAAATTTTACCATTGCTACTCCATCTCTTACCATTACATTTCTAAATCCTTCTAATTCTGTTTCATTCTTTATAGCCTTCATCAAATTACCTGGAACAGGAGCTTTAATAAATTCATTATTTCTTCCCAAAGTTTCAAAAATAAAATGGTTGCTATTAGGGGAAATTAATATTTTTTCATTCTTAAAAGTTTCTAAATATGAAAAGAAATCATCATATGGAAGGTTTTTTATTTGAGCTAATTCTAATTGTTTTTTGGCTTCAAAATTTAGCTTTTCTAAATCTACAAAAAGAGTAGCATCTTTTTGAGATAAAACAATATAACCTAAAAATACTGGATTACAATCCACATCACTACCACGAAGATTAAGAGTCCAAGCAACATCATCGAGACTAGAAATAATATGTAAAGAAGCCTCTTGTTCTTGCATTTTTATACGAATATCGTTGAGTTTTTCCTCTACCGATTTACCGGCCCATTTTAAAGGATGAACAAAAATTTCATTTTTAGAAGGTTTTGCTCTTTCTGTCCAAATTTTTTCTAATAAAGGTTCGTGAACTAAAATAATATTTTTCTTAGATAATTTTTGTTCTAAAAGTTGCCAATTAGCATGAGAAGTAGCGATAGCATTTACGGCAACTTTCCCATTTTCAGGAGTTTGTGATATAATCCAGTCAATATAGTCGGGTGTGTCATCTACCCCTTCTTTCATCAATTTAATTTCTGAATTTGCTAATTCTTGTTCAGCTTGAACAAAATATCGTCCATCAGTCCAAAGGGCTGATTTTTTATCAGTAATTACTACAAATCCTGCAGAACCAGTAAATCCTGATAACCAAACTCTTTCCTGCCATTCTTCGGGAAGATATTCGCTCATATGGGGATCTGCTGAATATACAATGAATGCATTAATATTTTTTTCTTGCATCTTTTGACGCAATGAGATTAGTTTTTCTGTCGTTGTCATATTTTTTATGAATGAAAATTTTGATTGACCAAATTACAAAATTTTTGAAAATAAAAAGCTATTTAAGATTATTATTTCTTGAAAATTAAGCAAATAACTTTGTATAAATATGGATAAAATAGTATCTTTGACAAGAAAAATTATTTTTAATGAATATCATATTAGCATCTACTTCTACGCTTTTTGAGGGAAATTATTTGGAATATTTGAAAGAAGAAATCCAAAAACTTTATGATGAAATAGATAATGTTTTGTTTATTCCTTATGCTCGTCCTAGTGGTATTTCTTATGATGAATATACGGAAATCGCAAAGCAATTTTTCAAAACCATTAAAATTGATATAAAAGGTATTCATGAATTTGAAAACCCAAAGGAAGCGATACAAAATGCCAAAGCATATTTCGTGGGCGGAGGAAATACATTTCTTTTGGTAAAAACATTACATGAAAATGGATTGATGCATATTTTGAAAGAGAATGTAGAGCAAGGCAAGCCTTATTTGGGGTGCAGCGCAGGAAGTAATATTGGCGGACTAAATATGAAGACTACAAATGATATGCCTATTGTC
>CAUTLL010000122.1:0-3933 GCA_963539275.1 uncultured Flavobacteriaceae bacterium | reverse complement strand
CTCTGAATTGGAAACCATTGGAGTTCGGATAAAAACCCTTAGAGAATGGGAAAAACGCTATGAATGGAAAGACAAGAAACAACTTTATAATATCTCTCTAGTGAGATAAAAGCCCTTATTCGTTCCAATGTAGCCTCCATAAAATTAGGAAAACATATGCCTTATAAACCTGATGATATTTCTAAAATGGCAAAGGCATGGAAAGAAATTGATGATGAGCGAAAAAAAGCGGTATATTGGAGATGATTATATTCAGCACAATCCACAGATTCCAGATCAATTATTAGGTTTAGGAAGTTCATTGGCAGAGCTTGGGAAACAAGGAATTACGATGAAATATGATAAAATTCATAAAGTTTTAGGGCAAGGGAATTTTGTATTGGTTGTTAGTGAGGGATATTTTGGAGGAGTTCATAAAGCATTTTATGACCTTTTCCGAGTAGAAAATGGAAAAATCGCCGAGCATTGGGATGTTATAGAAACTATTCCTTCTATGAATAATTGGAAAAATCAAAATGGGAAATTTGGTTTTTAAAAATAAAGGCTATTTCGTAGAGAGATAGCCTTTATTTTTGGTTAAAATATAAAATTCCATATTTTTGTAACTAAAAAGCAGATAATAAATCCATAAATTAAAGGTAGAATTGTAGCGATAGCGGTCCATTTTTTACTTTTTGTTTCTTGGTAAATAGTATATATTGTAGTGCTACAAGGGTTATGTAAAAGACTAAAAAGCATTAAGTTAATAGCTGTTAAAGTTGTCCAGCCACTGTTTGTTAACATTTTTGCAATTTCAGAGTCTTCGGTTTCAAAAAGAACACCTGCATCTTGATTATTACCTAAAACTAAAGATGTTAGCATTAAAATAGTCGGAATAACAATTTCATTTGCAGGGATAGCTAAAATATAAGCTAATAGAATAACCCCATTCAGCCCTAAAAATATTCCAAAAGTATCCAAATTTTGAATGAACCAAAGTGCTAAACTTTGTCCATCAAAATAGATATTTGAAATAAGCCATATGATCGCACCAGCTGGGATAGCAAAAGTAATCGCTCTACCTAGAATAATCAAAGTTCTGTCTATCAGTGAAGTATAAAGTGTTTGCCAAAATTTTGGTGGGCGATAAGGAGGTAACTCTAAAGTGAAGAAAGATGACTCTCCTTTGAGTAAAGTTTTAGAGAGTAGCCACGAAGTAAAAAAACTTAACCCTATACCTAAAATAACAACACTTATAACGGCAAGCATGGAAATTAAACTAGACCAGTGTCTATTAACCAGAGTGCCGATGAATAAAGTTGCCATTAAAATTTGTGTACCCCAGCGTCCATTACATAGAGAAAAATTATTGGTAATAATAGCAATTAATTTTTCTCTAGGGCTATTTATAATTCGTGTAGCGACTACTCCTGCGGCATTACAACCAAATCCCATACTCATGGTTAGGGCTTGTTTGCCATGAGCTCCTGTTTTTTTGAAAATTCTATCTAAATTAAATGCAACTCTTGGGAGATAGCCGAAGTCTTCTAAAAGAGTAAAAAGAGGAAAAAAAATAGCCATAGGAGGGAGCATAACTGCGACTACCCATGCTGATGATAGGTAAATTCCATCAATTAGAATACCACTTAACCACCAAGGAAAGTTCAAGGCAGAAGCTCCTATTTTTAGCTCAGGATAGATAACATCTAAAAGTAGATAATAAAGCATTTCGGAAGGATAATTAGCACCAATAATAGAAAGCCATAAAATAGATGCTAACAAAAATAGCATTATTCCAAATCCCCAAATTTTATGAGTGACTATATTGTCTATTGCTCGTTCTATTCGAAAAGCACGATAATTTCCGTTAAAAGATACAGAAGAATGAATAATTTTAGCAGATTTTGTGTAAATGATTTCTGCTAATTCATCTTGATAATTTTGAGGAAGAGGATTTTGCTTGATAATTTTGTAAATGTTTTGGAGTTTTTCTGCATTGACATGAGAAGATAAATTCCCATTTTCTAAATTACGAATAATACTTTGATCATTTTCTAATAATCTAAGGGCAATCCAATTTTTATTGGGGAGATTTTTATCTAAAATAGAAAGTTCTGTGGATATTTTTTCAACAACAACCTTAATATTATCGGGAATATTTGTTGTGATTTTTTTATTTGGTAATAATTTTTTTGTGGCAACTTGGTTGATGGTTGAGAGTAGTTCGGAAATTCCTTTTTGAGATCTTGCACTTGTTGCTACTACTGGAATTCCTAAATCACGAGATAGCATTCTAACATCTATATCTATTCCATGGCGATGAGCTTCATCCATGAGGTTAAGACAAAGAATAACATTATCGGTAATTTCTAAAACTTGTAGCAATAGGCTGAAATGTCTCTGCATTCGCCCTGCATCAATCACTATGAGGGTAACATCTGGTTTTTGAAATAGAATAAAATCTCGTGCGACTTCTTCATCATCAGAATGAGAAAGTAGAGAATAAGTGCCTGGTAAATCAATGATTTTGAAATTATTATTATGAAAAGAAAAATAACCTTCGGCGTGGGTAACGGTCTTACCAGGCCAATTTCCCGTATGCTGTCTCAATCCTGTTAAAGCATTAAAAATAGTGCTTTTTCCAGTATTAGGATTTCCTGCTAATGCGATGGTGAACTGAGTCTCGTTTTTTTGTTCTCCTTGTTTTTTGAGGAGAGAAGAAGGATTGAGTTTACAGATTTCACATGTAGATTTCATTATTTCAAGACCTTGTTTTTATTTCTATTTTAATATTTTGTGCATCTTCTTTTCTTAACGCAATAAGGGTATTATGTATAAGATAAGCGGTAGGATCTCCAAGAGGACTGATATTTTGAATCTTGATCTCAGAACCTCTAATAAAGCCTAAATCTAATAATCTTTGCCTCTTTTCGCCTTGATAATTGGGAGAAATTTCAGTGATGACAGCTATCTCATTAGGGAGTAATAAATTTAAATTCATTTATCTAAATTTAATTTTATGCAACAAATATAATTAAAATTAGGTTAATCTAACAATAATGAATGTTAAAACTAATATTTTCGTAAATTATAAAGAATAAAGCGAGTATTTTAATACCCGCTTTATTGTCTTATTTGAAATCTATAGTATATGTACCAGTAGAATATTCCTTTCCTTTATCGGTTTTGACATATTTTTTTACCAATGTAATGGCATTGTTTATTGTATTTCTATCTCTAAGGCCTTCTATTCTATAAGCTGAAATTACATTTCCGTTTTGATCTACTGTATAGGAGATAGTGATAGAGCCTTTTTCCTTTACATTATGAGAAGGGAAACGACCTTTGTATTTCATTGTTCCGGGAATACCAGCAATTAATTTTCTATCCACTCCTACTTTGCTTTTGATTTGAGATTGTTGTTTTTGAACTTCTTCTAAAACTTTTTTGTCAGCCAATTTTTTGTTTTCACTTTTTTTAGTTTCTTCTTGTTTTTTTACTTCTTCTTTTTGAGAAGGAAGGTTAACTACATTAGAAGTTTCTTTTTTAGTTTCTGTAGGTTGAGAAGGCTGTGTTTTTTCAGTAACTGTCTCTGTTTTAGGTTCTTCCTTAGTAACTAAAGGCTCCTGGATAATCTCAGGTTGAGGAATATCCACTTTCTCTTCAGGTAAATCTTCGTCAATACCTAATAATTCTTCTTCTTCGGTAACAATAGGAAAGTTAGATTCTTTTTCTTCATTACTTCTAATTTCTATTGGGACAAAGTGTAGTATTCCGAAAATAATTCCACTTACTAATAGGGTAAAAACCAAACTTTTTATTCTTTTCATTTTGTGATTTATTTGCTTTCTGCTACGATTTCTAAAAATTTATTCCCTTTTATTTTCAAATCTACCTCTATTTTATAGATTAAAGAAACTAAAATTATTTTCAAAATATAGATAAATAATCCTA
>CAUTLL010000121.1:0-3952 GCA_963539275.1 uncultured Flavobacteriaceae bacterium | reverse complement strand
TTCATTAAATCCCATATTTTTAGAGCAATATTCGGGAGCATTGGATTTATTAGATGAAGCAGTGGTTTTTTACTCTGAAGAAGCACTTAAAATTAAAAGAATGGAGCCAATTTCTCCCCAAATGATAAAGGACAAGTTTAATAATCAAAACATAAAAGTTTTTACAAATTCTGAAGATTTATCCCAATATTGGGAAAGTTTAGATAAAACAAAGGGAGCATTTTTAATGATGAGTTCTGGAAATTTCGGGGGATTAGATTTGAAAAAGTAAAATGGAGTATAATACAGCGAAAACCAAACTTCTAATGCCTGAATATGGACGAATTATTCAGCAGTTAGTAGAATATTGTAAATCATTACCAACCAAAGAAGAAAGGAATGAAGTAGTAAAAGCAATAGTTGAATTTATGGGGCAAAGAAACCCTCAACTTCGTGATGAAGAGGATTATGTACATAAACTTTGGGATCATTTATATATTTTGGCAGATTATGATTTGGATGTAGATACTCCTTATCCTTTTCCTACCAAAGAAGAGTTGAACCAAAAACCTCACAAAATGGAATATCCTTCATTGGATAATGAGTATAAATTTTATGGGAAAAGCATTTTTCAATTGATTGAAAAAGCGATAGAATTAGAGGTTGGAGAAGAGAAAGAAGCTCTCATTCAAGTTATAGCGAATAACATGAAAAAATCTTATAATGTTTATAATAAAGAGCATGTACAAGATGAAGTGATCTTTCGCCATTTGAAAGAATTATCTAAAGACAGATTAGATCTCACAGGGATTAGCATTCTTGAAAAAAGTAAAATTTATTATTCTACAAATAAGAATAATAACAAAAAACATAATCATAGAAAAAGAAATCATCACGCACAAAAAAATAAAAGAAAATAATGACAGAAGTATTTCAGATAAAAGGAGGAAGAAAATTAGGAGGAGAAATAACTCCACAAGGAGCAAAAAATGAAGCTTTACAGATATTATGTGCGGTACTTCTTACGGCAGAACCTGTGAGAGTTAGTAATATTCCTGATATTAAGGATGTTAATCGCTTGATAGAAATTCTACAAGATTTTGGAGTAAAGGTTACAAAAAATGGAAAAGGAGACTTTACTTTTCAGGCAGATAATATCCATTTTGATTATATCAAATCTAATGAATTTAAAAAAGATGGTGCAAAATTAAGAGGTTCTATTATGCTTCTAGGACCAATGTTGGCTCGTTTTGGTGAAGCTTATATGCCAATACCTGGCGGAGATAAAATTGGAAGAAGGAGACTTGATACCCATTTTCAGGGATTCGTAGAGTTAGGAGCAGAATTTTCTTTTGATGAGATAAATGGTTTATATAGCTTACATGCAAAAGAGTTGCACGGAAAATATATTCTTTTAGATGAGGCTTCGGTAACGGGAACTGCAAATGTGGTTATGGCAGCGGTTTTAGCAAAGGGAAAAACACAAATTTACAATGCTGCTTGTGAGCCATATCTTCAGCAATTATGTAAGATGCTTAACCGAATGGGAGCCAAAATAGAAGGAATAGGCTCTAATTTATTGACTATAGAAGGGGTAGAAAGCTTGGGAGGAACAGAACATGTGATGTTACCCGATATGGTGGAAATTGGCTCATGGATAGGTCTTGCTGCGATGACTAAATCTGAAATTACCATTAAAAATGTGAATTGGGAAATGCTCGGAATTATTCCTGATACATTTAGAAAATTAGGAATTAAATTAGAACAAAAAGGCGATGATATTTTTATCCCTGCTCAAGACGAGTATGAAATCCAAAAGTTCATAGACGGGTCTATTCTTACAATTTCTGATGCACCTTGGCCAGGATTTACCCCTGATTTGTTATCTATTATTTTAGTAGTGGCTACTCAGGCAAAAGGGAGTTTACTCATTCATCAAAAGATGTTTGAAAGCCGTCTGTTTTTCGTGGATAAACTAATCGATATGGGAGCACAAATTATTCTTTGTGACCCTCATAGGGCGGTAGTTATAGGGTTAAATCATTCCACACCATTAAGAGGGACAAACTTAATTTCCCCAGATATTAGAGCGGGGAATGCTCTTCTGATTGCAGCACTTTCAGCGGAGGGTACAAGCATTATTCATAACATTGAACAAATAGACCGAGGTTATGAAAACATAGAAGAAAGACTGAAAGGTATTGGGGCAGAAATTGAAAGAATAAAAGCTTAAATAGATTAAAAATATATACATAAAGATGAGAATGGAACATTTGAAAACTCAAAAGTGATGTTAGTAACTGTCCCTTATGATGGGACTTCTACTTGGGGGAAAGGAGCTGACAAAGGGCCAGAGTTATTCTTAAACGCTTCTGAAAATATGGAGCTTTATGATATAGAAACGAATACAGAGCCTTATTTAGAGGGAGTTTTCATGGCAGGGGAGGTTAGCGAAGATTCTACTCCAGAAGCGATGACAGAAGCCGTATACCAAAAAACCAAAGAGTTACTTCAGCATGAGGATAAGTTATTCACTCTATTTGGTGGGGAGCATTCGGTGTCTATCGGTTCTATCCGTGCTGTGGGAGAGAAGTACGAAAACCTTACCGTGTTACAATTAGACGCTCATACGGATTTAAGACCAGAATTCCATGGCTCTACTTCTAACCACGCTTGTGCCGTTTTTGAAGCGAATCAAAAGCATAACTTGGTACAAGTGGGCATTCGTTCTTGTGATGTGGAAGAGATGCAGTATGTGCCAAAAGGACAGTGCTTTTGGGCTCATGAAATTGCAGAAAATCCTAATTGGATAGATGATGTTTTAGAAAAAGTTTCAGGGAATGTTTATATCACTATAGATTTAGATGCCTTTGACCCTGCTATTGCACCATCTACGGGGACGCCAGAGCCAGGAGGTCTGCAGTGGTATCCTACACTGAAACTTCTTAGAAAAGTTTTTGAAAAGTGTAATGTAGTAGCATTTGACATTGTAGAGTTGATGGATTCTGCTAATCCTAAGCCATCGGCATTTTTGGCAGCGAAGTTGTACTACAAGATGTTGGCATATTACCACTTGAATAGAAAATAGTTCAGCTATTCCACGCCTTTGGAGAGATGAGAAATGTGAATGTTCATCTGTTCCAAGTCATGGGAAAGGTGAGAAAACCGAAGGTTTATCTATTCCATGCTATAGACAATGTTTCCTAAAACTTGGCTTATTTAATCTATTGAAAAGTTTTCATTGACTTGGTATAGTTTTTGATAATTTTATAATATTCAATGTTAAATATTAAAAATATGGCAAAATCTTATTCTACGCAAATAACCGATGCAAAGGTGATGTTTGATGCCCTCAAAGCAAACAAAGGAAAGGTAACGAAGATAGATGATGACTTTCTTACCGAGATGGAAAATTTAAAGACAGAGGCAGAGAAACTTAATGGAGAACAAGAGAAGTTGAAAGCTGACTTGAAAATTAAAACCGATGCTCTCAATGCCAAATTAAAGGCTCTTGATGAAAAGTATACTTTTGCGAAAAAACGCATAAAAGTAGATGTTCCGCAAGGAAGCTGGAGAGAATATGGTATTGATGCAAGTAAATAAAATAGGAGAGAGCGGTACAGCTGTATCGCTCTTTTTAATATAAAAACTAATGAAATTATGTTGGATTATATCAGAGAATTAGACCATCAGTTGTTGATTTTCATCAATCAATTAGGAAATACAGGTTGGGATAGTTTTTGGCTCACCATTACTAATGCATGGAATTGGATTCCATTCTTTTTGTTGATTTTATTCGTGGTGTTTAAGAAATTTTCTCGCCGAGAGGTGAAGTGGATTTTATTCTATTTTGGTCTGACTTTTTTCTTCACCGCAATGATGACTTTTAGTACAAAAGAATTGGTACAAAGGCTTAGACCGTTACATAATGAGGAGCTTATACCTTACTTGAGAATCATCACCACTGAAAAAG
>CAUTLL010000120.1:0-3953 GCA_963539275.1 uncultured Flavobacteriaceae bacterium | reverse complement strand
AAAATATTCCCAATATTTTTTTAACACACAAACAACAAAACACTGAGTGTCAAAACAAAAAAAATATTATAAATATTTAAAATTCTATATAAAAGTACTTCTTTATGACAAATAAAAAGATGAAATACATAAATTAACAAACAATTTTCTTTAAAATTATATATCTCCTATTAACTATCTACTTGATATAATCATAATAATTGTACATATAAATCAAGTTAAAAACATATAATTTTATTTTCTGATGAAAATCTCATGCTTTTCTCTGTTATTTTTATAATACATCATTAATTAGCCCACTTATCTCTCTTACTTTCTTATAAAATCCATGTATCCTTTTTTAATTATTAAAGAAAACCCAAAATTTTCTTGTATTTACAGCCTATTTTCATCGTATTCCTCTATTTTTTCATGGTAGGATTTATTTTTTAATGGTAGTGATGAGTTTTTTCATCGCGTTCCTCCATTTTTTCATGGTAGGATTTATTTTTTTAATGGTAGTGATGAGTTTTTTCATCGCGTTCCTCCATTTTTTAATGGTAGAATTTATTTTTTAATGATAAGATTAATGAAAACTAACAGTATTTTAATCAGTAAGGAAAGAAGCAAGGTATTTTTATGTAAAAAAAAATAAAGACACAAGAGGTTTTTCTTGCATCTGTACGAAATACTATCTCTTCCCCACTCTCTTCATTATTTTTTCTACAAAAATATAGGCGGCAGGACATATCAAAGTATTTTTAATGGTCAGATAATTGATTTGATAGAATTTTTTGCGGTCAGTATGAGGATATTCTCTACAAGCTTTCGGTCGCACCTCATAGATGGAGCAAGTATTATCCTCATTAAGAAAAAAACAAGGGAGATTTTGCAAGACCTTATCATTATCCTCATCTATACGGAGAAATTTTTGTTCAAAATCAGCAGGTTTCATTCGCAGATGCTTGGCAATTCTATCAATATCTTTCTCGGTATAGAGCGGTCCTGTGGTTTTACAGCAGTTGGCACACTCCAAACAATTGACTTCCTCAAAGACTTCTTCATGAGTATCTTGCACCAAATAATCTAAATTCTTTGGTGGTTTATTTTTTAGTCCATCTAAGAATTTCCTATGTTCTTTTTGTTTGGTTTTGGCTTGTTTTTTATAATAATCTAAATCCACTTGATATAAAATAAATTGCAAAAATAATCATTTTCTCTTTTTTATCGGGATATAAAAAAAATCCACAAGATAGATTTGTGGATTTTCCAATGAACATTATAGTTAAATTATACTATAAATGTAATAAGATTATTTAACGATTGTCATTTCATCAATCAAATGTTTTGCTCCTGCATATTTATCAATAATCCAAAGCACGAAACGCGCATCTACATTGATAGTTTTTTGCAGACCTGGCTCAAAGATGATATCTCCACTCAACGCCTCACTATTCCCATCAAACGCAAGACCAATGAGATGCCCTTCTGCATTAAGAATAGGAGAACCGGAGTTACCTCCCGTGATATCATTATCAGACAAGAAGTTCACTGGTAAATAACCTTTTTTGTCTTTATATTGTCCGTAATCTTTCTTTTTATAAAGCTCAAAAAGTCTTTGCGGTAAGTCAAACTCTTCATCACCTTTTTTGTATTTCGCAATCATACCTTTTAGGTCGGTATAATAATTGTCTTTTGCTTTAATTCCGTGGTAGTTTCTGTCTTTTCTTACAGGGAGTGTTCCTACCTTTCCGTAAGTTAATCTCATGGTGCTATTCGCATCAGGATAGAATTTTTTCTCTGGGTGAGATTTTCTAAGTCCATCTATAAATAATCTAGTGTTTTTCTCAAAATTTTCATCATCTTGAGCATATTTAGACGCAATCAAATGAGCTTCTTCTATCACCATAGCAGAGAATTTATAAAGCGGGTCAGCTTCTAATTTCTCTTTATTAGGATTGTTAATGAAAGCTAAAACACTTTCTTTATTTGCAAAGATTGATTGAGCAGCCATTTGCACTAAATGTTCTATTTTAGTGTATTTAATCACTGGCAATTGATAACGAGCATCTACTTTTGCTTGATAAACTTTCAATAAATCTTTTAATAAATCTATTTCTACTGCTTGATGAAATCCATCATAGTCATTTTCTACCTCTGCTTCTAATTTTGCTCTCATTGCAGCTTGTCCATTAGCATCTTGAGAAGAAAAAACTTTTAATTTTTCTCCTAAAACATAGGGTTTCGTAGCATAAGCAGACCTTCTAGAAAATAATCTTAAATAGTTAAGTTCTACATTTCTCTCGTTAGTTTTAGCATAGTAATCTTTTATGTGATGAAGTACATGTGCATAGGTATCTTTGTTTTCTGGCTTTTCTGCCCACTCTTGAAATACCTTTTCTAGTTCTTTTTTAGAATCAACAACCTTATTATTAATCACAGACTCGATAGTCCCTGCTCTGTTTTTCCAATAGTTTGCAGTACTAGAATATGAACTTGCGTAATTTAGTTTAATTTCTTGATTTTTATCCATATGTGGTTTCATGGCATCCATTGCTACTTTGGAAGCATCTACCCATGCTGGATAATCTTTGGTAATCAATTGCTCAATTCCGTAAGAAGTTAGGTATCTGTTCGTTCTACCAGGGTAACCTACTATCATTGTAAAATCATTCGGCTGAATACCTTTCAGAGAAACAGGCAAATGATGTTTAGGTTTTAGAGGGGTATTATTTACGGAATACTCTGCAGGGTTTCCCTGAGCATCTCCATACACTCTAAATACAGCGAAATCTCCCGTGTGTCTTGGCCACTCCCAATTATCCGTATCTCCACCGAATTTCCCAATAGAACTTGTAGGCGTTCCTACTAATCTCACATCTCTGTAATCTTGGTAAACGAAGTAGTAAAACTCATTTCCGTTAAAAAAAGATTTTGTAACCACAGTATATTTTCCGTTTTCATTATTTTCAGCCTCAATAGCCTTAAATTCCTTGTTAATAACAGCTTGTCTTTGTGCAACAGACATATTATTATTCAGTTTAGCATTGATTCTTTCGGTAGCATCTCCCATTCTTACCAAAAATCTTACATAAAGATCTTTTGCATGGAGTTCTTCTTTCTTATTCATTGCCCAAAAACCATTCGTCAAATGATCTTTCTCTGGCGTGGAGAGTGCAGCAATGGAACCATATCCACAATGGTGATTCGTAAAGATAAGACCTTCTTTAGATACAATCTCTCCCGTACAAAAACCTCCAAAGCTCACAATGGCATCTTTTAAGCTTGAATTATTCACTGCGTAGATTTCTTCGGGCGTCAGTTTCAGCCCCTCTTTTTGCATATCTACGCCATTTAGACGCTTGATAAGCATCATGAGCCACATTCCTTCATCTGCCTTTACTTGTATAAAACTCAAAGCAAATGAAAATAATAAAAATAGCTTTCTCATTTGATAAAATTTTAGTTAAAAATAATTTTCACAAAGTGCGAAGATATGAATAATAAGTGAAAAAGTTTATATTTCCTTCCTATAAAATAGAAATATTTTATCAAAAAACATTTTAGGCATGATTATTGATAGTATGAGAATAAGAAAAAGTTTTTTTTGTATAATATAATAAAAGTTATTATCTTTGCACATCCTTATGTCTTTTTGTGGTACGATTATATTTTTACAACTACAGATTGTACAATTAAATTTATATAGAATAAATACAATATACTAAATGAGAAGAAAATTATTAACTTTAGGGGCGTTAGCTGCAGTTTTTGCAATTAATGCACAGACTACTTATGTAGGAAGTGATGCAAAGTTTTTTGTTTCTACAGGTGCGTCAGTGTATAGTGGTGGAGATTGGATGTTAGACTCAAATAAAGAAAAAACAGTAGAAAACAAAGGCGATATCACCATTGTAGGAAATTACATAAAAGGTACTAATAACACTGACAATGAAGGCAAGGAATTTGTAAAT
>CAUTLL010000119.1:0-3958 GCA_963539275.1 uncultured Flavobacteriaceae bacterium | reverse complement strand
TTCCAAAAGAATTTTTTGATAAACTTTTATATTATTTTCAATGCTGTTGACTGTTTTTAGTTTGTCAGATTTGGTAAAAATAATAGAAAATGAAATACCGTTTTCTCCACACCATTCCATAAATTCTAAATCTATTTTTTGAGGTGTGTGACGAATGTCCACTAAAACGAAAAGATGAACTAAATTTTTTCTGTTGAGAATATAGTTGGTAATCAGTTTTTCAAAGTCTTTTCGTTGGTTCTTAGAAACTTTGGCATAGCCATATCCTGGCAAATCCGTGAGATACCATTCTTCATTCACTAAAAAATGATTAATGAGTTGGGTCTTTCCTGGAGTTTGAGAGGTTTTTGCTAAATCTTTGTGATTCATCAGTGCGTTAATGAGAGATGATTTGCCTACATTACTTCTCCCAATGAATGCGTACTCAGGAATGCTGGGTTCAGGGCACTCTTGCCATTTCCCAGAACTTTTAATAAAGGTTGCTGATTTTATTTTCATAATCTTTATTTCTTAAAATTAAAAAAGGGAAATTTTTACTTTCCCTTAAGTAGTATTATTAAATTTTATTTTTTATCCATTCAAGAAGGATATGGTTAAATTCATTTGGTCTTTCCATCATAGCTGCATGTCCGCATTTATCTATCCAGAAAAGATCTGAATTAGGAATTAGTCTGTTCATTTCAATTGCTACATCGGGAGGAGTTACATTGTCTTGTTTTCCCCAAATGATACAGGTCGGACATTTAATGTTAGGCAGTTCATTTTGCATATTATGTTTGATGGCGCTTCTTGCAAGCATAACGGTTTTAATGCCTTTTATGCGATCATTGACAATATCAAAAACCTCATCTACAAGTTTATCTGTGGCTGTATTGGGATCATAGAAGACATCTTGTGTTTTTTGCTTGATATATTCCTTGTCATTTTTTCTTGGAAAACTATTACCAAAAGATTTTTCGTAAAGTCCAGAACTTCCTGTTAATACCAAAGAATGAACATACTCGGGTCTTGCTAAAGTTAAAATGAGTCCAACATGCCCTCCCATAGAATTTCCTACTACTGTAACGGGCTTTTTTATTTCTTGTTTGATGAATTTTCCTACAAATTTAGCGATGCTCGTTAGATTTGTGTTCAGTATAGGTAGGTCGTAAATAGGAAGCTGAGGTACATAAACTTTGAAGCCTTTTTCTGAAAAGAAATTGACCATATCCTCAAAGTTACTAAGCCCTCCCATAAGACCATGTAAAAGTACCATTGGGTGACCTTTACCTTTTTCTATGAAAGCATATTGTTTCTCTTTTTTGAAGTTAA
Source organism: uncultured Flavobacteriaceae bacterium (assembly GCA_963539275.1). Classification (GTDB taxonomy): domain Bacteria; phylum Bacteroidota; class Bacteroidia; order Flavobacteriales; family Weeksellaceae; genus JABCPE02. Next base: position 2,647 of record CAUTLL010000119.1, on the reverse strand, counting down.
AAATCATGTTTGAATAATTCCTATTCTCGCAAAAATACAAAATAAAATTACATGAATAGAATAAATTGTGAAAACAAGTGGAAAATATAAAAATGAAGTTATTTTTGGTGAAACAAAAAGTTATTAACATTTAGAATCAAATCTGAATTTTTTAGAAATTTATATCTAATTTTGCAGTTTGATTTATTGTACTGAAATAATAAATTAAATAGCTTGTTATTTTATTGATTTTTAATGGTTTTAATAATTAATTAATGTATCATAAACCGGTTTTGTTAAAGGAGAGTATAGATGCTCTGGTGCACAATCCTGATGGTATATATGTAGATGTTACTTTCGGTGGTGGTGGGCATTCTCGTGAAATTTTAAGTCGACTTTCGGAAAAGGGAAGATTGTATTCTTTTGACCAAGATTTAGATGCATTGAGTAACGCAATAGATGATGCTAGATTTACCTTGATTAACCAAAATTTTAGATTTTTGGAAAATTCTTTGTTGATGCATGGCGTAATGGGAGTTGATGGTATTTTGGGGGATTTAGGGGTATCTTCTCATCAGTTTGATGAAGCGGAGCGGGGGTTTTCTATTCGGAGTGATGCCCCTTTGGATATGAGGATGAATGTATTGCAAACATTTGATGCTCAGGTAGTAGTTAATGATTATGATGAAGATAGGTTGGCAGATGTTTTTTATTATTATGGAGAATTGAGAGAAGCTCGGAAATTAGCAAAAGAGATTGTTCATGTCCGGAAAAATAAAAAAATAGAAACTACAGAGGAATTGAAGAAGGTTTTTTCTTATATTCCTGTGCATAGGTCTAATAAATTTTTTGCACAAATATTTCAAGCAATAAGGGTGGAGGTTAACCAAGAGTTAGATGCCTTGAGAGAAATGTTAGAACAGTCTTTGAGGGTATTGAATAAAGACGGAGCATTAGTGGTGATTTCTTATCATTCGTTGGAAGATAGGTTGGTGAAAAAGTTTCTGAAGAGCGGAATGTTTGAGGGAGAACCAGAAAGAGATATTTATGGTAACTTTCATAGGCCATTTAAGTTGAAACAAAGTAAGGCTATTATTCCTACAGAAAAGGAAATCGCTGAGAATTCTAGAGCAAGAAGTGCGAAAATGAGAGTTGGGAATAAAATATAAATGACAAAAGAAAATAATTTTATGTCAAAGAAAAAGAAGAAAAAGTTAACTTTCAAGGATATTATAAAGGGGAATATCCTTGGTAGAGAAGAGTTTAGAAAATATGATAAGTTATTCCTATTAATTTTTTTCTTAATTATGATAGTGATTTATAGTAATCATTTGGTGAATCAGAAAATAGGGCAAGTAAATGCTTTGAAACATCAAGTGGAGGAGTATAAATCTCAAAATGCTTATACACAAAGTAAATTGATTAAAATAAGATTAGAATCAGAGTTAAGTAAAGAAGTGGAACGCGATTCTTTGAAATCATTAGAAACGCATCCTTTGAAAATTTTGGTGAAACTGGATAGTTTAGATTATGGCAAAGTTGAATGATTGGGAAGAGAAAAAGGCAAGAGCAATGTGGGGAGGAATTATTTTCCTTGGGGGGGCGTTCTTGCTATTTTTAGTGTTTATTGGTAGGATTTTATATTTACAAAATTCATCAGAAATCAAGGAGATAGAGGCTAATATTCAATCCCATTATAGAGAGGATACTGTTCTGGCTGCTAGAGGAAATCTTTATGCATCAGATGGCGCTATTTTGGCAACTACGGTAATAAAGTATGATGTTTACATAGATTTTAGTATTATTAACGATACTGTTTATAAGAATAATATTGGAGCATTGACGGACTCTTTGAGTAGAATGTTTGGAAAGCCAAGAATACAATATAGAAATGTTTTTGATAAACAAAAAGAAAACAAAAAGCAGTATTATTCTTTGGTAAAAAATTTAGATTTTGAGCAAATGAATAGGCTTAAAACATTTCCTATTTTAGGTGAGTTTGGAAAGAAGACACAGAAATATGAGAAGAATAGATGTATGATTGTTGAGCCTGCTCATAAAAGAATTTTAGCGACAAATAAAATTGGAGCAGGGACTATTGGTATTGATCGGGGTGATGTAAAGTCTGGTCTGGAAGGAGCTTTTAGTAAATATCTCAAAGGAGAGAACGGCACACGAATGGTGCAGAAAATCAATGCTACACAATGGAAACCAATAGGTTACTGGAATATAAAAGATCCCGTAGATGGGAAAGATGTTTATACTACATTGGATTTGAGAATTCAAGATATTGCACATTCTGCTTTGGAGAAGCAATTGATAGAGTTTGATGCTCATCATGGTACGGTGGTGGTTATGGAAGTAGAAACAGGAAAGGTTCGTGCTATGGTTAATTTACGAAAAGATGAACAAGGGGATTATGTAGATGCTTATAATTATGCCATAAAAGATGCTTCAGAACCTGGCTCTACTTTCAAAGTAGTATCTCTTTTAGCAGCTATGGATGATGGATTTATTGATGAAAATACTACGGAAAATACTAATGGTGGAGTATGGATTTATGCAGGACAAAGAATTACAGATAGTCATAAAGGAGGGGTTTATGACATTAGTGATATATTAGCTCAATCAAGTAATGTAGGGACAGCAAAAATCATTGTAAAAGCAT
>CAUTLL010000118.1:0-3996 GCA_963539275.1 uncultured Flavobacteriaceae bacterium | reverse complement strand
AAGTGCTATCTTGCGCTCCATTATTTGCTGATGTAATGAAAATGGTTCATAATAAGCAATCCATTAGCAGTAAATTTATCATCTAATTTTTAATAAAACAATTTAATTTTTAATATAATGAAGTCAATTACAATCCAAGGACAAAAAAGAGAAAGCGTAGGTAAAAAATCTACAAAAGCTTTACGCGATGCTGAATTAGTCCCTTGTGTTGTTTATGGAGGTAAAGAACCTTTACATTTCTCTACAGAAGAGAAATCTTTCAAAAACTTGGTTTACACTCCTGATGCACACACGGTATCTATTTAAGTAAATGGAGAAACTATTCCAGCTGTACTACAAGACATTCAGTTCCACCCAGTTACTGATAGAATTCTGCATGTAGATTTCTATCAATTAAGTGCTGATAAAGCTGTGGTAATGGAAGTTCCTGTAAAAATTACAGGTCGTGCAAAAGGTGTTGTTGCGGGTGGTGTTCTTAGACAATCTTTCAGAAAGCTAAAATTAAAAGCTATTCCTGCAAATTTACCTGATGAAATCGTTGTAGATGTTACTCCGTTAAGAATAGGGAATAAAATCTATGTTGGAGATATCAAAAATGATGCTTACACATTCTTACATCCCGATAATGCAGTAATCGCTGCAGTGAAGATGTCAAGAAACGCAATGAAAAATGCAGGTGCAATGCAAGAAGATGATGAAGATTAATCTTCTTCAAAAGAAATATCATAGAACTATCCTTTTTAGGATAGTTTTTTTATTTTTATCTTCGTGTTTTAATAAAAAGTTATGGATTTTTGGAATCTAATTTTAGATATAGATAAACATTTACAATATTTTATTTCAGAGTATGATTATTGGGTTTATCTTATTTTATTTCTATTGATTTTCATCAAAACAGGAATTGGCTTTTTATCATTCATTCCTGGTGAAACTCTTTTAGTCGCAACGGGAATAATGACTTCCAACAAATATTTAGAACCACATTTTTGCTTAGTTCTACTGAGTGTAGCTTCTATTTTGGGTAGCATTTTGAATTATATTCTCGGTAAATATTTAGGAACGAAAATCCTTCATTTCAAATTTCAAAAACAAAATATTATCAAGGCTAGATACCTTGAAAAAACTCAAATGTTCTATCAAAAACACGGAGCTAAAACTTTGATTTTAGTTCGTTTTATCCCAATGTTTCGCTCCCTTGCTCCATTTACTGCTGGTATGAGCCAAATGAATTTCGCTAAGTTTGTTATTTATAGTATCATTGGAGGGTTTATTTGGATTACAACTTATCTCTATGTAGGATATTTTTTTGGTAATGTTTTCTCGTAGATACTCATAAAAACCTCAAATCACCTATCTGAACCATCCCTCTAATAACAATAATTTATTTTTTTTCTTTAACTTTGTTGACAATTATGAAAAAAGAAGTAAATAACCAAAGTATAGAAGTAATCAAGGATGTTTTACGCCAATATCTAAAAGATAAAGGATTAAGAAACACCCCCGAAAGGTATACAATTTTAGAAGAAATCTATAATTATGATGAACATTTTAATGTAGATGATCTGTATCTTCTTATGCTCCAAAGAAAATACCATATAAGTAAAGCTACAATTTACAATACCATAGAGGTGTTTTTAGATGCAGGATTGATTCGCAAACACCAGTTTGGAGAAGGCTCTACTTATGAAAAGTCTTATTTTGACAAACAACATGACCATTTGGTCTTGTATAAAAGTGGAAGTGATAAAGAAATTGAGGAAATTATAGAGTTTTGCGACCCAAGAATACAAGCCATTAAAGACTCTATTGAAAATATTTTTAATGTCAAAATAGATAGCCACACTCTTTATTTTTTTGGACAAAAAAAGGAAGACTAACCTTTATCACTTTATTTTCATCATAATGAAAAAAAGATTTTTTCTTATTTTTTTCTCATTCATCTCTTTGCTGTTTGTTGCACAGAATAATTCTGTCAATAAAAACTTGACCAAGGATTCTTTTTTCACTCCTCCCTCAAAAAGTAAAGAACAACCTACTAAAGTCAAAATCATTCACGCTGATTTAACCCAAAAAAAAGCACATGTTTTTAATGGGAATACTTTCATGTCTGGCAATGTTCATTTAGAGCATAAAGGCTCTATTCTCAAAGCTGATACCGTTATTTTTTACTCTGAAAATAACTTTGTGAAAGCCGTTGGAAATACTCAATTAATGACTATCGATGGGAACAAAATAACTGCAGGAGAAATAGAATATGATGGAAATACCCAAAGAGGCATTGCCAAAAAAAATGTAATTCTAACCGACCCCAAACAGACTATAAAGACAGAAATTCTCTACTATGATAGAATTCCTAACACAGCGTATTTTAACACTGGGGGAACTATTTTTAGTAATAATAGTACAATTTGGACTAAAACAGCCACTTATAATATCAATACTAAAATGATTGATGTCACAGGGAATGTTAGCATTGATAATAACCAATACCGAGTAGAAGGCTCTAAAATTATACAAAATCAAAATACCAATACAGCAGATTTTTTAGGCCCTACAACGATTATTAACAAAAATAACCCTTCCAACTATATTTATACCGAAAAAGGAACCTATAAAATGACCTCCAAAGAAGTTTTCTTTAATAAAAATTCTAAAATTTATTATAACGGAAAAATCCTCACAGGAGACACTATGTATTACAATCAAAATACAGGATTTGGAACGGCAAAAGGAAATGTAATTCTTGATGACCCAAAAGAAAGCCGATTTGTAAAGGGTGGATACGGAGAAATGTTTGAACTGAAAGACTCTACGATGATTACCGAAAAACCTTATGCTGTAAAAATTCTTAAACAAGACTCTATTTATTTTTCTGCTGAAAAAATCTTAGTTTTCCAAAAAAAAGATTCTCAAAGAATCAAAAAAAGTTATCTCCGAGCGTTCCATAAAGCGAGAATGTTCAAATCTAATGCTCAAGCCAGAGCCGATTCTTTAAGTTTTAATGAAACCGATGGAGAACTTCATCTTTTAACAAAGCCAATACTTTGGACAGGAGAAAGACAAGTAACAGGCGATACTATTAAAGTATTTTTTGATACCCAAAAGGAAAAAATGGACTCTCTAAAAGTGATTAATAATGCCTTTGCGATCAGTAAAGTAGATTCTCTTAATTTGAAAGATGAATTTAATCAAGTCAAAGGAAAATACATGTCCATTTACCTTCAAAATAATGAAATTCAAACTATTAAAGTAACTGAAAATGCCCAGTCCATCACTTATGCCGAAAGTGAAAATTCCCAAACTAAAACGATGGACAGATTGGGCATCGCTCTCTCCACTTGTGGTGAAATAGAAACTCTCTTTGAGGAGAAGCAGGTCTATGTCATATCATGCAATATTGATGCGAATAACGATATTTATCCCATGAGCAAAATAGCTCCTGATAGGCGTAAATTCCCTGATTTTAATTGGAACACCAAAGACCGCCCGCAGAAGTGGCAAGACATTTTCTTAGACTCTCCAGAGCATGAAGAAATTCTATATCAATCAGACACGGAACTATTTGACCAAGCGGAAAGAAAACGACAAGAAGAAATTGAAAAACAAAACGAAAATAAAATAAAACGAATCAAAAAATAAAAAACAGAAGGCAAAATGCTTTCTATTTTTTAATCATAATATTAAAGAATATATATTCCTTTATCTATAACTCTAATACCATTTCCATAAATCCTTAAATCAATATCTACTTTATCATTTGTTTCTGAAACAATTATATCAAAATGAAATTCTAACCTAATAAATATCTTCCCCATTATTTCGGATAGTTTATTAACGCCATCTACTCCTAATCTCAGGGCTAAACCAGATCCCAACCTTACTATTCCATAATCCACTATCCCTAATTCTTTAATACCATATTCCCGATAAAGATTAATAAAATAATCTTTTTCTTCTTGTATGAATAAATCTGAATTCATATTAAACTAACCTGAG
>CAUTLL010000117.1:0-4051 GCA_963539275.1 uncultured Flavobacteriaceae bacterium | reverse complement strand
TTTAGAACCACTTCCGTAAGATAAGAAACCTATTTTTTTAACCTCTAATTTATCTCCCTTATCAAAAGACACCTGCAAAGCAGACATCAAAGCCATGAAGATAGATGCTGTATAAAGATTCCCTATTTCAGAACTTGCTCTTTGTGATGGCTCTATTTTTTCATTGATAAACTTTAAATATTCCTGAGATTTTGCCAAAAATTTTTGCTCTTCTGGAGTAGCAAAAGGCAAGTTATTCTCTATACTATATAACTCTGTAAAAACTCTTTTCCCATGAAAAGCATACGGCAAATGAAAGATTAAATAGTACCAATTTTCATAAGGTTTTTCTAACGAATTTTGCTCCGAAAAATGTTCATAAGCTTCTCGGATTCTATGCTGATAACATTGGTTAGAATATTGTCCATCAAAAATAGGCTCATCTGTGAAAATTTCTATTTTATCGGGAGCTGTTTCAGGAATATTTTTCACTTCCGCTTTAGAAATTTCTCTTCTTGGTTTGAAGAAATCAAAAACACTTTCTGTTGCTACACCCCATTCACCTCTAATTTCCAACAATTTTGGTTGAGATGAAACCAAAATAGCCACTGCTCCCCCTCCTTGGGTGTATTCTCCTGTTGAACCTAACTCATATTTTGCATAATCAGAGGCAATAATAATAGCCTTTTTAGACGGATTTAATCTCACATAATCCAATCCTGTTTGTAGAGCATCTACCCCACCGATACAAGCAAAAGTCATATCCACCACATCACAATTTTTAAAACATCTCTTTCCAAAATCCTGCTCTAAAACTTGCTCTACCATTTGTAAAGCATAAGTTACCGTTGGTTTTGCTGCATCCAAAGCACTTTCTGTTCCGAGATAAATTTTACCAACATCTTTTGGAGAAATTTGATAATCTTTTATAAGCTTTAATAAAGCTTCAGCTGCAAAAGTTGCTGTATCTTCATGAACATCAGGGAGTGCCATCTTATGCAACCCAAGTCCTTTTTCTAATTTTTCAGGCTCTATTGCTCTATTTTCTGCCAAATCTCTAATATCTAAATATAAAGATGGCATATAAAAACTCATGGCCTCTATCCCATATTTCATAAATTTTCACCTTTTATTTTACAATTCTATCCAATACCCACTCTATTGTCTTTCTTTCAGACATATGATGATCTGCGGAAAACTCACCTCTTCTTCTATTGGCAATGACACAATTTACAGTTAATGCCTTATGACCTAATAATTTGGACAAGCCATAAATAGCTGATGTTTCCATCTCAAAATTCGTAACACCTAAATCATTTAGCGTTTCTAAAAACTGATCATCAGTCGCTCTTAATCTCAATTGACGCCCTTGTGGTGCATAAAACCCTGGGAAAGTAGCTGTATTTCCAATATATTTCGCATCTTTATAATAATCTGCTATATTCTCTGCCCAATCAGAAAAATAAAGCATTGGCTTAATTTTTTCATAAGGAAATCTTTCTAAAAAGCTTCTGCTAAATTCATTTTCAAAGGAATAATCTTGATAAAAATGCAACAAACCATCTAATCCTACAACATTTTGTGTGACCAGCATATTATCCACTTCTACTTCTGGATTTACCGATCCACAAGTCCCCATTCTGAATAATTCCAATGATTTATGCTCAGTCTTAAATTCTTTATTTTTCAAATCAATATTCACCAGAGCATCTAATTCATTCATCACAATATCAATATTTTCCGTGCCTATACCTGTGGACATTACAGTAATTCTTTGCCCACGAAGTTCTCCAGTGTGAGTATAAAATTCCCTTTTATTTTTTTTTACCTCTATTTTATCAAAGTATTTAGATACTTTTGGAACTCGGTCTGGATCACCTACCAAAATGATTTTATCCGCAATTTCTTCTGGTAACAAATTCAAATGATATACGCTTCCATCTGGATTTAGCACCAACTCTGATGCTGCTAATTTATTCAACATTTTTACTTATTTTTTTATTAAAATCAAAAATTCTATTATCCTCCTACCCTTTTGGTATTATATCCCAAATCTTGTAGAATTTTCATAATTTTATCTCTATTATCTCCTTGAATGATAATTACCCCATCTTTCTCTGAACCACCAATCCCAAGAGAGCTTTTTATCTTTTTAGAAATCTCTTTTAACTCCTCTTCACTTCCCTCAAAACCCTCTATAAGGGTAACAGGCTTACCGTTTCTTCCTTTTTTTTCATATTTACAAATAAGAGGTGTTTTTTGCTCAAATTTTTCTTGTGGCAGTTCAAAATCCTGTTCTATATGATCAGGAAAAAGATTTTTTAATTGTTCTCTTAAATCCATTGAACAAAAATATTATTTTTTATTAAAAAATTTTATAACTATTTTTTTTACTACTTCCATTCTTCATCCTCACTAAAACAAAATCCTATAAGCATAACACTAAGAATAATAACATCTTATTTATTTCCATCACTCTTTTCATCAAGAAGAATACATTTCACAAAATCTTCTATTTCAGAAGATAAGAAAGGAGTCCCTTTAATTTTATTAAATGGAATGCATTTAATTTGATACGCATCTTGAATAATGTGAATTAACTGACCATTATTCATTTCAGGGATAATAATTTTCTTGAAAGACTTTAATAATTTCTCTAAATCATTAGGCAAAGGAGCTAAATTCCTCAACTGAATATGTGCCACTGAAAAATTTTGTTCTAGTAATTTCTTTACCGCATCCCTGATACTACCATAAGATGAACCCCAAGAAAGCAATAAAACTTCAGCATTTTCTTTCCCTTGATCCAATAATATTGGCAAATAAGAACTAGCTACATTTTGGAATTTTTTAGCTCTAATTTTTACCATTTTTTGGTGATTTTCAGCATCATAACTTACACTTCCTATTACCTCTTTTTTCTCCAAACCTCCTACAACATGCTCTTTTCCTTTTGCCCCTGGCACAGCAATTTTCCGTGATAGATTTTCTTCCCTTTGATAAGGAAAATAAGGCTCATTATCTGATTCTAAAACATATGGTGATTTTATAACTGGTAAATCATCATAACTTGGAATCAACCAAGGTTCCGTTCCATTAGCAATATATCCATCAGAGAGCAAAATCACTGGGGTAGTATATTCTAACGCCATTTTAATAGCCTCAAAACCTGCATTAAAACAATCAGAAGGAGATTTTGGTGCAATGACAGGAATAGGCGCTTCTCCATTTCTACCATAAACAGCTTGAAATAAATCTGATTGCTCTGTTTTAGTTGGTAGTCCCGTCGATGGACCTCCTCGCTGGACATTTATGACTAACATAGGCAATTCCAACATAAACCCCAAACCTAAACCTTCTGTTTTCAAAGCCATTCCAGGGCCAGAAGTAGCTGTTACCGCCACATCTCCTGCAAAAGAAGCTCCTATTACAGATGTCATCGCTGCGATTTCATCCTCTGCTTGAAAAGTTTTCACTCCTAATGGTTTATATTGAGCCAAATAATGTAAAATTTCAGATGCAGGAGTAATAGGATAACCACCGTAAAACAAATCTAAACCTGCCTTCTGGGAGGCTGCTAATACCCCTAAAACTACCGCTTCATTTCCCGAAATACTTCTATAAGTCCCTTTCGACATTTGTGCTTTCTCTACAACATATCTTTCTGTAAAAATTTCTGCAATTTCCCCATATTGATACCCAGCTTTTAGCACTTCTAAATTCGCATCTCTTACCTCTATTTTTTTTGCAAAATATTCTTCTATATAATTTTTAGTATGATCTAAATCCTTAGAAAACAACCAATATATAAAGCCCAAAGCAAACATATTCTTACTTCTATCTTTTTCTTTTTGAGATAAAGAAGTTTCTTTTAATGCCTCTATGGTATTTTTAGTAATATCTATTTCATAAACTATGAAATCTTCCTTGATAAGTTCTATGGGATTTTCTTTATATCCAGCTAATCCCAAATTTTTTCGGTCAAATCCTGAAGAATTAATAATGATAATTCCAATTTTTTTTACTTTATCTAAATTCTTCTTCAAGGCTGCAGCATTCATTGCTACTAGGA
>CAUTLL010000116.1:0-4079 GCA_963539275.1 uncultured Flavobacteriaceae bacterium | reverse complement strand
TATGATTCGTATTCGGAGAACCATCTTCATTAATCATAAAATCAGAATTACCATGATCTGCTAAAATTAGTACTGTATAATCATTTTCATAAGCTACCATAGCGACTTCTTTGATGCATTCATCTACTACTTCACAGGCTTTAACTGCTGCTTCAAAAACTCCTGTATGCCCTACCATATCGGGATTCGCAAAATTAAGACAAATAAAATCAGCTGATTGTTTTTTCAGTTCAGGAATAATGGCATTTTTAATATCATAAGCTGACATTTCAGGTTTTAGGTCATAAGTTTTTACCTCTCTTGGACTTGGACAGAGAATTCTTTTTTCCTTATTAAATTCAGTTTCTCTACCTCCTGAAAAAAAGAATGTTACATGAGGATATTTTTCTGTTTCTGCTATTCTAATTTGAGTTTTACCTATTTTTTCTAAAACTTCTCCAAGAGCATTATGAATGATTTCTTCATCAAAAACCACCTTAATATTCTCAAAATTTCGATCATAATTAGTCATCGTAATGAATTTAAGATCTAATTTTTTCATTCCTAAATCTAGAAAATCTTGCTGATGAAGGACTTTTGTGAGTTCTCGTCCCCTATCGGTTCGGAAATTATAAAAAATAACGACATCTTCTTCTTTAATCGTTGCAATTGCTTCTCCTTCCTTATTTGTTAAAACAATAGGCTCAATAAATTCATCATAAATTCCATTTTTATAAGATTTTTCTATTTCAGAGACTGCATTATCTGTCTTTATTCCCACCCCATTTACTAAAACATCATAAGCTTTTTTCACTCTATCCCATCGTTCATCTCTATCCATTGCATAAAAACGTCCAATAACAGAAGCTAATTTACCTGTTGTTTTTTTTGTATATTCCTGAATATCAGAAATAAACTTCACTCCTTTTTTAGGATCGCAATCTCTTCCATCAGTGAAAGCATGAATATAAACATTTTCTAAATCCAAATTTTTAGCTTCATCTAAGATTGCTTTCAAGTGGTTAATATGGGAATGTACTCCCCCATCAGATAAAAGCCCCATTAAATGAATGTTTTTATTATGTTCTTTGGCATAAATAAAAGCCTCTTCTATAACTTTTTCTTTACCCAAAGTACCATTCTCTACTGCTAAATTTAGCCTTGTGAGGTTTTGATAAACCACTCGTCCTGCTCCTAAATTCATATGCCCCACTTCTGAATTTCCTATTTGTCCATCAGGCAAACCTACTGCTAATCCAGATGCTTCCAATTGTGTATGTGGAAATTTTTGATAACAACTATCCATAAATGGTGTGTGTCCTTGGGTAATCGCACATACCTCAGGATTTTTGGCCAAGCCCCAGCCATCTAATATTGCAAGAATTACTTTTTTTGACATTTTTTATAAGATTTATTTTACTAATTTACAAAATAATAAATAAAAAAGCCCCGCAATAGCAAGGCTTTTTGAAAAAATTTACTTTAATGAATCTTCTATTTTTTTGAATTCGTTATATTTATCTTCTCTATCCAAAGTCATATACACTCCTTTCAATGTTCTAACGACATCTATATTTTTAGGGTCAATAGCATACCATTTTTCAAGGTATGGAAGAGCTTTTTTGAATTTTGCTCTTCGGATTTCCATTAGTTTATTCTGCTCATCAGTTTTCTTTGCTTTTTGCAATGCTCTGATTTCCTCCACTGTTTTATCATCATTTTTCAGATAAATTTCATAAATAATCCCTTGTAAAGCTAAATCATATTTAGAATCAATTTCTAACGCTTTATTAAATGATTTTTCAGCTTCCACTAAAGTTTTTTCATTTTGACTTTGAAGATAACCTAAATTGTACCAAGTTTCTTTATCATTAGGATTAGATGCTAATTGCTGTTTCAAATTATGAATAAATTGCTCTGTCTTTCCAGATTTGTAATAAGCGTTCCCTTGAATTTGAGAAAGTCTATTAGATTTTGGAAATTTTTTTAATCCTTTTTCTGTCAAAGCAACTGCTTCTTCATATCTTTCTGTTTCTAATAATAATCCAGCACAAGTTTCATATAATTCTAATTCTACACTTGGAGTTTGCTCTATTTTCAAATCTTTATATTCTTTTGAACCTGTTTTTTTTATTAATTCATAAGAGTTTTTATCAAAAGCTTGAACTTGACCAGTTTTCACATCCGTAGCAAAATATTGCGTGCTAACTCCAGTATATCCTCCTTTAATCAAATCACTATATACAGCGATAGCTTCTGCCTTTTTATTGGCTAAAGTATAACTGATAGCTGTATAATATAGATACAATTTATCGTCAGTTCCTATGGCCTTCAATAAATTATAAGTTTCTAAATATTTACTTGCAGATTTGTTATAATCTTTTCTTTGATAAGCTGCAAAAGCCTCATCTCCAGAAGATTTTAGTAATGGTCCAACTAAACTAGAAACCTTCTCTGTAGTTTTTGGAGTATAAATTTCAGGCTTTAATCCTTCTATGTTACTTTTGTCAGCAGATTCTTTACCTACAAAATATACTTTATTTTTATGGGCATCTCTTCCTACATAGATTGTTTTTAAGTCATTGATTTTCCCTAAAAATTCTGCTCCTTCTGAAACTTTTCCTCCCTTAATAAGAGAAACTCCTTTAGCATAATAATACTGCTCTAAAGTACTTGGCTCTAAAAGATAAAATTTATTTTCTAAAAGATTTTCAGCTTTAGAAAGTTCATTATTTGTAGTTACGATATCATTGCTTTCCACAGCTTTTAAAGCATTATTGATTTCTCTTTTTTGAGCAGAAGTCAAAGTTGCTGCTAAAAAAGAGATTCCTAAAACTATTTTTTTCATAATTATATAAATTTAATTGTTTTCAAATTGCATATTTTCTTCGTTAGAAATATCATCATTAATTTCTTCTCTACTCCCCTCTTCTTCTACATCTTTGTCCATTTCTACCTTAGCAATCGCTGCTATTTCATCATTATTTTTAAGGTTGATAAGTTTAACCCCCTGAGTATTTCTACCCATTACACGTAGTTCATTTACTGCCATTCTAATTGCCACACCAGATTTATTGATAATCATCAATCCATCTTCATCTGTTACATTTTGAATAGCAATAAGTTGTCCTGTTTTTTCAGTAATATTAAGAGTAATTACACCTTTTCCACCTCTGTTTGTAATACGGTAATCTTCTACAGCTGTTCTTTTTCCATAGCCTTTTTCCGATACCACTAATACAGACTCTTTTTCTAAATCATTAGCAATAATCATTCCTATTACTTCATCTTGGTCTTCTAGAGTTATTCCCCTTACTCCTATGGATGTTCTACCTACAGCTCTTACTTTTTCTTCTGGGAAACGGATGCATTTACCATTTTTAGTAGCTATCATAATTTCAGATGTTCCCGTTGTCAATCTTGCTTCTAAAAGTTGGTCATCTTCTCGGATTTCAATAGCATTTACTCCATTTACTCTCGGTCTAGAATAGGCTTCCAATGAAGTCTTCTTAATTACCCCATTTTTAGTAATCATTACAACAAACATGCTATTGACATATTCTATATCCTTGAGGTCGTTAGTTCTTATATATGCTTTTATTTTATCATCAGGCTCTATATTAATTAGATTCTGAACGGCTCTACCTTTTGCTGTTTTAGAACCTTCAGGAATTTCAAATACACGAAGCCAATAACACTTACCTTTCTCAGTGAAGAACATCATATATTGGTGATTCGTCGCAGCTACAATATATTCTAAGAAATCTTCATCTCTAGTAGTTGCAGCTCTATTACCTACTCCACCCCTGGACTGAACTTTATATTCAGAAAGAGGCGTTCTCTTGATATATCCTGCATGAGATATTGTTAGGACAACTTTTTCATTTGGAATAAAATCTTCAATAGACATATTTCCACCTGAAAAATCTATTTCTGTTCTTCTTTCATCACCATATTTTTCTTTAATTTCTAGCAATTCTTCTTTAATAATTTGGAATCTTCTGCTTTCATTTGCTAGAATATCTTCTAAATCATTGATAATTGCTAAAATTTCTTCATATTCATCTCTGATTTTATCCAGCTCCATTCCTGTTAAACGA
>CAUTLL010000115.1:0-4091 GCA_963539275.1 uncultured Flavobacteriaceae bacterium | reverse complement strand
AGGATAAAATTTCTCGCAAAGTTACCAGCACATTTAGCCCTGTCCCGAAGCCCATTTCAAGGATATTGATTTCCTTTTGAGCGAGTTTTTTCAGTCCGTGTTTGATGAAGACATGCTCCGCTTCCTGCAATGCTCCATGATGAGAATGGTAGCACTCATCTAACTCCCCAATGTACAGAGTCTTGCTATTATCCGCTGTGGTTTTTATCTCCCTTTTCATGGAGCAAAAATAAAGAAAAGACTTCACTTATCGTAAAGTCTTTGTGATTTATTTCCCACTTTTTAAGCGGTTGTCTAACTTACAAAGCATTTGGCAGTTTTCAGGAATGGTCTTTCCTCCCTCGTGCCATGGGGTAATATGGTCAGCTTCCATATCTCCAAGTTCATATTTTTTACCACATTTAGGGCAAATTCCTCTTTGGCGCTCGTAGGCTTCTCGTTTTTGGTTATCAGTAAAGGCTCTGATGCTGAGAAATCGCTCATTTCTGGTCAAAACATATTCATAAATACCTTTTTTGTTGGTTACATCTTCATCTTGCATTAGCTTTTCTATCTCTTCTTCCAATTTAGCACTATCAAAAAACTGGTCTTTGAACTGATTATAAAGAAACCCCCAATCTACACTTTTCATCTCCTTTTTTCGGTGTTTAGGAAAGGTAGCCTGAACCCAACTCATCACCGCTTGAAAATACAACCAAAGTTCATTGGCATTCGGTAGATGCTGATTTTTCGCCATATACTTATCTATTTCATTGTGTGAAATCCATTTGATAACGGTTTCTAAATAATCTTGGCGAATGGGAGAACCTGACATATATTTTTCACCAATCATATAGGCAGGGCAGTTGGTTTTACTGAAATATCTCTTGGCATCACTGATCCAACTTCCTGAAAAGACCGCATTTCTCAACTCCTGTTCGGTGAGTTTCTCTCCTGCGATGTTGATGGTCTTAAACCACTCTAATTTCTCGCTATCTTCCCCCTCACAAAGGTAAATCATCAGTTTATAATTCAGTATCTGCTCCTTTTGGTCATCTTGCAAATTGTGAAAATACATCTGATGGTCAGAAAATCTATGAGAAAATTCCCCTGTAACATACTGGCAGATAGAGATAGTTCTCTGCTGTCCATCTATCACCTCATATCCGCCATCGCTTCGCACTGCCCAATACATCACATTCAGCGGAAAATCTTTGGTAAGGGTATCTATTACGGCATCTCTCTGCTTATCTTTATAGACGAACTCCCTTTGATAAGGAGGGCGAATATCTAAGCGACCGCCGTAGCCTACCACTCCATTTTCTTGTAAATCTTGGTAGCCCTCCACTAAATCTCTTACGGTGATTTCTTTTAATTGGATTTTCATTTCTTTTCTTTTTTCTCTTTTTTAGACCTTGCTT
The DNA here is from genome assembly GCA_963539275.1 of uncultured Flavobacteriaceae bacterium. Taxonomy (GTDB): domain Bacteria; phylum Bacteroidota; class Bacteroidia; order Flavobacteriales; family Weeksellaceae; genus JABCPE02. The sequence goes on along the minus strand of CAUTLL010000115.1, from coordinate 2,691 downwards.
TGATGGCTTCGTTAGTGCTGGTGATAATTTCCGATGCTTCGGCGGTGAGATTCTTAAACAATTCTGGTTGAGCAACGCTCATCGCTACTAAATACGGCACTACTTTTTTATTGATAAGCTCTAAAAGTGGCTTCCTCAGACTCGTAGCACTGCTCTTCTCTTTTTGTGAAACTTGTGCTTTCTCGTAATCTGAACGAATAACTGCAAAAGCATTTTGCTTGGTTTGAATCTCTGCTAATGCTTCTTTCACCCCTGCAAGTGCCTCAATGGAGGGCTTCAACTCTGTGGCGGAGAAATCACCTAACAGAGAGTTAATCAAGGTGGATTGACTGGCATATTTCACCCCCCTTATCTTTACGCCATATTTTTTGAAGATTTCTGCTAATTTTTTAGCGTGAGTTTTTAAGTTTTCCAAAGGAATATTTTCATAACCTTTCAGGAGTTTATCCAGCACTCTAATGGCTTGGTCTCTTTGGGCATCGGCCTCCTCTAATTTTGATAAGGCTTGGTCGCTTTTCACGGCGGAGGTCATTGCTGTGGCTTGTTTTTCTATTTCGGCAAAGGTTTTCGTTAAAAACGCATCATTTTGCACGGCTACCACCGCCTTAAAGGCTTTTACCAAACGGAGAGCGGTATCTCCAAGTTCTGTTACTTTTACTGATGTATTCAGCTTATTCATATTTTATAGATTTATAGATTTGATTTTTTTTATTTCTTAGTGTTCTCATTTAGGAATTAGGTTCTTTTCTTTCTTTGCGAAGAATTCCTATTTAGGAATTTGCTCCTTTTTTCTATTTTCTCCCCATTCCTAAACTGAATTTTTTTCCTTTTCTCTCTTGACAAATAATTCCTAAATCAAAATTGCTAATTTTTCTTTGTCAGCAATAAATTCCGAAATGGGAATAGGTGGTTTATTTTATTTTTCTAATGGTAATCCTTGCATAGGTTATTTTTCCATTGATTTTTCCTTCTGCATTCTTTATCATTCCTTCTATGGCAGTCGTCTGATGAGTATTCTTGCATATTTGCTCTTGCCTCCTACCATTGTGTCCTTCGGATTGTTCATTAATCCATCTACGAGCATCGTCTGATGAGTATTCTTCTGTAGATATTCTTGCCATTGAGAACTGGTCTGATGACATCGTCGTAAGTTTCGCCGCTCTCTTCTCTTCTCTTCTCTTCTCTTCTCTTCTCTTCTCTTCTCTTCTCTTCCTTCAATAGGTTCTATTTCTCCTGTCCTAAATGAGTATATATAATCATTATCCTCATCATCTTTCCTAATTGCAACAATCTCAAACTGCTCTGGATTATATTTATCTAAAAAGGTAATTGGCACTCCCATTATTCCATCATAATCCATTGGTATATCTGCTACCTTATCTACATTGATAGCGTTATAATTATCATATTTGGGATATTCCTCTTCATTATATTTCTTATACAAAATAATCTCTTCGTGGCGTTTAGAGTGGTCAAGATTAGTATACCAAGAAATATTTCCCAAACTTCTCCATTTCTGCCCCTCTTCATCTATCCAAAAACGAGTTTGTCGTTCTTCATAATATTCTGGTACTTTGAATTTCATATCTCCATTTTTATATCCTAACCACATTTTATTTTGTGCTATCAATGGAAAAATCTCTTTATAAGTAATTGAGTTTTGACTTCCTATTATGATAAACTTCTTGTTATATTCTATAAGCTGAGCAATGTATTCACGGAATAGGGAAAACGGCGGATTGGTAACTACAATATCAGCTTGTTTTAGGAGTTCTATACTTTCTTTGCTTCGGAAATCTCCATCGCCTTTCAGATGGTGTATGCCTATCTCTTCTGGGTTAGGAATATTATCACCGTTTTTATCTCCATTATATTCTAAATAGATGGCGTGCTCGCTATCATTTTGGCTAAACAAATCTCTTTCTTGGTTTTTGTAGCAAGTGGTAATGAGTTTTTTCAGCCCCAAACGCTCAAAGTTATAAGAAAAATAGTGGAAGAAGTTGCTCACCCTTGGGTCATCACAATTGCAATAGACTACCTTTCCTCTGAAATGCTCGGTATAGTGTTTCAGTTCGTTTTCTATATCCGCAAGCTGGGTATAAAACTCATCATTCTTCTCACGCTTCGCCGTATGAAGATTGCCGTTCTTTTTAGCCATTTCTCACGGATTTAGGGTTAAACACTACCCCCTCAAACACAAAGAACCCTCTCCCCAAACCACGAGACTGCATAGGGGAGAGAGTTCTTTCTGTATCTAAAAAGAAGTTTAGTGATTTAAGCCAAGCCAAGCCAAGCCAAGCCAAGCCAAGCCTAAACTTTTTATTGAATTATGCAAATTTTTCATAAGTTTTTTTGTTAAATCTTTCGCAAATTTAATGATTTTTTCATTAAGATTCATATTAAAATAAATGCTTACCTTTGTCTTAGAATTAAAATTGAAAATTATGATTATCCAAAAAGTAGAAAAATCTCGTTTAGAGGCTATAAACACTGAGAACATCACTTTCGGAAGTGGTTTTACAGACCATATGGTTATTTGTGAATATGAAAATGGGAAATGGAGAGAGCCAAGACTTATCCCTTACGGAAAAATGGAGTTTTCTCCTGCCATGATGGGTGTACATTACGGACAAGCGTGTTTCGAGGGACTGAAAGCTTATAAAGATAAAGATGATAATGTCTTTCTTTTCC
>CAUTLL010000114.1:0-4126 GCA_963539275.1 uncultured Flavobacteriaceae bacterium | reverse complement strand
TTTTGTGCATCTGATGCTCCTGATTTTGAATATCTTAAAATGGCTATTCGCCTGCCAGAAGCGATAAATAGCAAGACTGAGGAACTTTCAGAAAATGAAAGTGTATTTTTGCAAAACCTTCTAAATGAGGCAATTGATAAATTCTCTGATTTTAGAAAAACCGAAGGGCAAATATTGAGCAATGAGTTAGAGAAAAATATTTTGAATATAGAGAAACTTTTGGAGCAAGTAATTCCTTTTGAGGAAGAGAGAATTGTTGGGATAAAAGAGCGTTATCAAGCTTCTTTGAAGGACTTTGAAAATATCGATGAGACTCGTTTTTATCAAGAAATCGCCTATTTTATAGAAAAATTGGATATTTCTGAAGAAAAGGTTCGTTTAGCACAGCACCTTAAATATTACATTGAGGTAATGAAAAATGAAGACTTTAATGGTAAAAAACTAGGGTTTATAAGTCAAGAGATTGGAAGGGAAATTAATACACTTGGCTCAAAAGCAAATCATCATGAAATACAAAAATTGGTGGTTATGATGAAAGATAACTTAGAAAAAATAAAGGAACAGACGCTTAATGTTTTATAAAAGTTATAAAAAGGTTATAAAAATGAATAAAGTAGTTATATTTTCAGCGCCATCAGGAAGTGGGAAAACTACATTGGTAAAGCATTGTTTAGAAGTGTTTCCTTCATTAGAGTTTTCTATTTCTGCGACTACAAGAGAGCCCAGAGGTAGTGAGAAACATGGTAAAGATTATTATTTCTTTTCGCCAGAGGAGTTTAGACAGAAAATTTCTGAAGATGCTTTTGTAGAATATGAAGAGGTTTATGCAGATAAATTTTATGGAACATTGAAATCTGAAATAGAAAGAATTTGGGATAGTCAAAAGGTGGTCATTTTTGATGTAGATGTAGTAGGAGGTTTAAATCTTAAAAAGATTTTAGGGGAAAAAGCAATGAGTGTTTTTATTGCTCCGCCATCGGTTGATGAATTAGAAAAAAGGCTTATCAATAGAGATACGGATAGTGAAGAGACTATTAAAACTCGCATAAATAAAGCGCAAGAAGAGTTAGAATATAAAAATCAGTTTGACGAGGTGTTGGTAAATGATGATTTGGATAAGGCAAAACAAGAGATAGAAAAATTAGTTCAAAATTTTATTCAATAAAAGATATGCAGAAAGATCAAATGCCGGTTCATCGTTTCAAAAAATATGAAGAATTAGGATTGACTTCAAAGGATTTTGAACAAAATTATAGAAAAAGCAGGATTTTGATAGAAGATTTAAAAATTTTTGCAAAGCATGGAGTTATCCAAGAAGAAAATGTGGTAGGAACTTATTATCTTGTGAATTTAGAAATTGAGGCAAATATTTGGAAGGCTTCTCAAACAGATGCTTTGGAGGATACGATAAATTATGCTGAAATTAATGAAATTATTCACCAAGAAATGGCTATTCCTTCTAAATTATTAGAACATGTGATTGGGCGGATTTTTAGCAAATTGGAACAAAATTTTCCACAAATTGCAGCCATGAAAATTAAACTTACCAAAACTAATCCACCGATGAAAGGAGAAATGAAAGGAGTGAGTATAGAAATGGAAAAAAGAATGGATAACTAAAATTGTTATCCATTTTTTAATGTTCGTTCTAATATTTTTTTATTGATTTGTTTTATCAGTTGAGGGCCTTCATAGATGAATCCCGTGAATAATTGTACCAAACTCGCACCTGCATCTAATTTTTCTAAAGCATCTTCTGCTGAGTGTATTCCACCTACACCTATAATAGGAAAGCTTCCGTGGCTTTTTTGGTGTAAAAATTTAATAACTTCAGTGGAGCGTTTAGTAAGAGGTTTTCCAGAGAGTCCGCCTATTTCATTTTTATTAGGAGATTTTAAATTATTTCTTGAAATAGTGGTATTTGTAGCAATAACTCCCGAAATCTTGGTTTCTTTAACAATATCAATAATATCTAACAATTGTTCATCTGATAAATCAGGAGCAATTTTTAGTAAAATAGGTTTTTGCTTTGGGTATTTAGTATTTTCGTTTTGTAGAGTATTAAGTAAATTCGTTAGAGGTTCCTTTTCCTGTAAAGCCCTTAAATTAGGAGTATTGGGTGAACTTACATTAACTACAAAATAGTCTACATAGTCATATAAAGTATTAAAACAAATTAGATAATCTTTATCCGCTTCTTCATTAGGGGTAATTTTATTTTTACCAATATTTCCTCCAATTAAAACATTTTTGTTTTTCTTTAATCGTTTCACTGCAGCTTCTACTCCTTCATTATTAAAGCCCATTCTATTGATAATTCCAGAGTCTTCCACAAGTCTAAATAACCTTTTTTTAGGATTTCCAGGTTGAGGTTTAGGAGTTAGAGTACCAATTTCTATAAACCCAAATCCCAAATTTGATAATTCCTTAAATAATTTTGCATCTTTATCAAATCCTGCTGCCAATCCTACTGGATTTTTGAATTTCAAGCCGAAAACTTCTCTTTCTAATCGCCGATCATTAATCTCTAAATTAGATTTTATAACATTAGAAATAATGGGAACTTTGAATAAAAATTTGAGATAGCAGACAGCAAAATGATGAATTTTTTCTGGGTCAAATAAAAAAAGAATGGTTCTGATTAGTTTGTACATTGTAGTAGTTTTCACAAAATTAAGAAATATAATTATTTTGTAATATAAAATATTTTGTTTTTTAGTAAAAATGTCTAAAATTATGTAATTTTAGGTGATTTAATTTTTTAAATTTGTTTTGTAAAATAAGGATATGGAAGAAATCATTGTATTAAATTCTGTAAATAAATATTGTGAAGATAATAATCAAGAAGTTTTACATCCGCTAGTAAGTGTAGTAGATTTATCTAAAATACCATATAGAAAAAAAGGAAAGTTTAAGGTAAATATAGGGCTGTATTGTATTTTATTGAAAGAGGTAAAGAGTGGAGATTTGAGATACGGTAAGCATACTTATGATTATCAAGAGGGAACACTGATGTTTTTAGCACCAGGTCAGTCTGTAGAGGTTTCTATCATAGAGGATTATCAACCTAAAGGATATGGTTTGATATTTCACCCTGATTTTTTATATGGAACTTCTTTAGGGAAAACGATTCAAGGATATAGTTTTTTTGGATACAATTCTTATGAGACATTGCATATTTCTTTGAAAGAAAAAGCAATGATTTTGGAATGTTTCAATATGATAAATAATGAATTAAAACAGAATATAGATAAACATACAAAGAAATTAGTGAGTTCTTACATAGAATTATTTTTAAATTATTGTAATCGTTTTTATGATAGGCAATTTATTACCAGAGAGAAAGTCAATCAAGGGGTTTTACAGAGGTTTGAAGATTATTTAGAGGACTATTATCATTCTGGAAAAGCGAAGGAATATGGAGTACCATCAGTTGCGAATTGTGCAGATAGATTAAATTTATCCACTAATTACTTGGGAGATTTAATTAGAAAAGAAGCGGGGAAATCTGCTCAAGATTATATTCAGAACAAAGTAATAGGAATAGCGAAAGAGAGAATTTTAGCAGATGTACATAAATCCATTGCAGAGATTTCTTATGAGTTAGGGTTTAATTATCCACAGCATTTTTCAAGACTTTTCAAGAATAAAATTGGTATGACTCCGAATGAGTATAAGAAAAATATTGCCAATTAGTTTTTAAGATAAAAAACAGTAAAGTAATTTCTTTGCTGTTTTTTGAATTATTCTCAAAGAAAAAGCTTTTTACTACTTGGTCTTCTAAATATATAGCTCAGTCTTTGAATTTTTATACTAAGTTTTGCCTTTTTACTACTAAGTTTTGTGAAAATACTACTTGATTTTGTTTATTTTCTACTCTGTTTTGCATTTTTTACTCTTGGTTATGTAGATTTATAGTTCGGAATTCCTATTTTTTTTGTATTTAAGTTTGTTTGATGGACATTTTTGATAAAGAGAAACAGCGAAGAAATTACTCCGCTGTTTTTTTGTTTTTATAATTCTATATTTACATTTAATTTTTCTGCAAGAAGTTTAGAAACCTTTAATTTAAGCGGTTCTATGTCAATATTCTCCATTGCATCATTGGCAAAAGCATAAAGCAATA
>CAUTLL010000113.1:0-4196 GCA_963539275.1 uncultured Flavobacteriaceae bacterium | reverse complement strand
TTTTTTTTATAACTTTGCTCTAATTTGTGCATCACTTTCATTTTTAGGAATAAACTGAGCTTCTCCAAAAAGAGATGTAAAAAAAATCCAACCGAATATTATTCTATATATTTTTTCCATACGCCAAATATAATATTTTTTAGATAAAATGAATAATCCACAAAATTGCACAACCGCCTTTTTTTTCTTTCTTTTGCAATAAAAATACAAAACATTGTTTAAGAAATTATTAGGTCAAACCGCTATTTATGGGCTAAGCTCTGTCTTAATAAGAGTTTTTCCTTTTTTAATTAACCCTATTGTCACAAGAGCTTTCGGACCAGCAGAATCAGCTCCCTTCGTAGATTGGTATTCGATTGCAGGGGTGATTACCGTTTTACTCACTCACGGCATGGAAACCTCTTTCTTTCGTTTTGCCCAAGAAAAAGAAATTAGTAAAAAAACATTAATTTCAACCTGCTCCATCAGTGTTTTATTAGCCTGTATAATTTATTTAGGACTAGGATATACTTTTCGCCAAGAAATTGCAAATTACTTCCACACTCCAGACCAAGTTCATTTTCTAATCTTATTTTTATTCATTCTCTCCATTGATGCATTCACTACAATTCCTTCCGCTGTGCTACGATTGGAAGGAAAACCAATAAGATACATGCTATCCAAAGTGATTGGTTCCTTATTTTATTTTGGTTTAGTTGTGTTCTTTATTAATATTTTACCACAAATACCAAATGGATTTTGGGGACTGACCTATGACCATAGTTTCGGAGTGGGATATGTTTTTGTTGCTAATTTAATCCAAAGCATCATCACTTTTCTTATCGTCTCAAAAGAATTTATAAATTTCAGTTTTAAGGCTTTTGATTTCACTCTCTGGAAAAGAATCATTAGTTATTCTTGGCCTATTATGATTGCAGGACTTGCAGGAATTATTAACCAGACCCTTGACCGACAATTCCTAAAATTTTTACTACCAGAACAAGAAGCCAATCACCAAATTGGAATTTATGGTGCAGTCTATAAAATAGCAACCTTCATCACTGTTTTCAGGCAGGCGTATCAGTTAGGAATTGAGCCTTATTTCTTTTCTAGTTTCAAAAGTGAAAATGCTCAAAAAAATTATGCTATTTTAATGGATATTTTTGTTATCTGCAATTGTTTTATTTTCTTGGGACTAATCACAAATATCTCTTGGATTTCAGATCTATACCTCCGCAATTCCTTATATTACGAAGGTATTGAAATCATCCCTTATCTGATGCTCAGCACTGTTTTCTTAGGGATTTATTTAAACCTTTCTATCTGGTATAAACTCTCTGACCAGACCACGGTAGGGCTTTTCATTTCTCTCATCGGAGCGGGGATTACAATCATCATCAACTATCTCTTCATTCCAATGTGTGGATATTGGGCAAGTACTATCGCTACATTGGTGACATTTTTTACAATGATGATTATTTCGTATCTTTGGGGCAAAATAAAATACCCTATTCCTTATCATCTGGGCAAGATACTTACCTATCTTACGCTTTCATCGGGATTAGGCTTTATTTCTTTTTATTATTTTAGAACGAATTTCATCATCGGAAATCTAATGTTTATAGGATTTATCATATTTGTGATTTTCCGAGAAAAAGTTTTATTCAAAAAATTTTTTAAGGGATAAGAAGAAGTTTATCGCTTATAATTTGGTATCAATTTTGCTAAATATCGAAAAAAAAGACTAAAAATGAAAATAAAAATCATCAACAAATCCGAACATCCTTTGCCGAAATATCAAACAGAACAATCGGCTGGAATGGATTTATATGCTAATATTTCAGAACCAATTACCTTAAATTCATTAGAGAGAAAAATAATTCCAACAGGTTTATTTATTGCTCTTCCCAAAGGCTACGAAGCTCAAATAAGACCACGAAGCGGTTTAGCAGCAAAATATGGAATCACTTGTCTCAACAGCCCTGGTACTATTGATGCCGACTATCGTGGAGAAATCGGGGTAATCCTCGCCAATTTATCTTCCGAAAGTTTTACGATTAACAATGGTGAAAGAATCGCCCAAATGGTCATTGCAAAACATGAAGTAGCAGATTGGGAAGAAGTAGAAATCCTTGACGAAACCGAAAGAGGAGCAGGCGGTTTTGGAAGTTCAGGAACGAAATAAAAATAATTTTAGTTTTAATAAAAATACTTATGAAAATAATTATACCAATGGCAGGGAAAGGGTCAAGATTAAGACCACATACCTTAACTACTCCCAAACCCCTCATTCCTATTGGAGGAAAACCAATTGTACAAAGATTAGTAGAAGACATTGCCAAAGTAGCAGGACATAAAATAGAGGAAGTTGCTTTCATTACAGGAGATTTTGGAGTAGAAATTGAAAATAATTTAATAAAAATAGCAGAAAAATTAGGTGCAAGAGGGAGTGTTTATCATCAAACCGAAGCATTAGGAACAGCTCATGCCATTCATTGTGCCAAAGAAAGTATGCAAGGACCTGTAATCATCGCTTTTGCAGACACCTTATTTAGAGCTGATTTTCATTTAGACACAAACGCTGATGGTGTCATTTGGGTAAAACAAGTGGAAGACCCAAGTGCTTTCGGTGTAGTGAAATTAGATGATAATGGATTCATCACTGACTTTGTAGAAAAACCTCAAAATTTTGTTTCAGATTTAGCGATTATTGGGATTTATTATTTCAATTCCGCAGAAAAACTTATGTCTGAAATAAATTATATTATGGAGAACGACATCCGTGATGGCGGTGAATACCAACTTACTACAGCATTAGAAAACCTCCGACAAAAAGGTGCTAAATTTTCGCTGGGCAAAGTGAATGATTGGATGGATTGCGGAAATAAAAACATCACCGTAGAAACCAATGGTAAGATTTTAGAATATGAAAAGGAGAATATGAAAAACTATCCTTCTTCCGCACAGATAGAAAATAGCATCATCATTCCGCCTTGCTATATCGGTGAAAATGTAAAAATTTTCAATTCTGTGATAGGGCCAAGAGTTTCTTTGGGCAACAATACCTTGGTAGCAAATTCTAACATCAACAATTCTTTAATCCAAGAAAATTCCGAAATTAACACAGCTCATCTGACTAATTCTATGATAGGAAATTTCGCAAAATATAAAGGGGAAAACCTTGACATTTCCTTAGGAGATTTCTCTACTGTCAATTTTTCTAAGTAATAAATATTTTTCAAAGCATCAAAATATGAGAAATTTTATTTTATTTATTGGGATTATAGGTATTTTGAGCTCTTGTGTATCTAACAAGGCTAAAAATTCTTACACAAATGATACTAATTCTCATAATTCTTCACTGATGGAGAATAAAACTTTTTTTAATACTATCTTAAAAAAAACAGATTTTGATGCTTTGAAAATCACTTCTAAAATAGAAGTTCAAAACGGAAAATTAATTCCTACTATTAATGCAACTATCTACATAGAAAACAACCAAAAAATATGGATGAATATGTCAGCCCTATTTTTTAATATGGCAAGAGGTATCGCCACACCACAAGGTTTAAAAGCCTATGAGAAAATTGATAAAACCTATATTGATTCTGATTTCACTTACCTCAACAAACTACTGAATATCAATATTCTAAATTACAATTCTTTACAAAATCTATTAACAGGAAAAACTTTTATCCCCATTGATGAAAAAGATTTTAACTTAACTCGAAGTAATGATAATTTCGTTCTAAAATCTAAAAAAATTCAAAAATTTTCTGTAGATGGGAAGGATAATGAGTATTTAATTGATTTAGAATATTCTCCTACATTTGATTTAATTCATGTTCAATTAAAAGATCCTAAATCTGCTAATGAATTACAATTATTTTATGAAAATTGGATAAATATTAATGAACAAAGGCTTCCTCAAAATGTTAAAATAATTATAAAAGGAAAGAAAACGGACCAAATTTTAATAGAAAATACGAAATTTGAATTTTTCAAAATGGACACACCCTATAGCGTTCCTAACAATTATAAAAAGAGAAATTTATAATGACATTAAAAAAAATAAGCCTATTTATCGTAATTTTATGTGCAAATCTTCTGTTCTCACAGAGGACAAAAGAGGATTTGCAAAAACAAAGTGCCGAGCTTAAAAGACAAATTGCAACAATTAACTCAGAATTAGCAAAAGCTAAAGATGAGGCTAAACT
>CAUTLL010000112.1:0-4260 GCA_963539275.1 uncultured Flavobacteriaceae bacterium | reverse complement strand
CAGGTATGCTTCTTACAACAGAGTGTGTAATTACAGAAATTCCAAAACCTGAGGCACCAATGCCACCAATGGGAGGAGGTATGCCAGGAATGATGTAAGAAAAGATATAATACAAACAGAGAGAGGGAATGGGATGTTCCCTCTTTTTTTATTTGATAGAAAAATTAAAAGTATTCTAATGATAAAAAACATAACTCTTTGTTTCTTTCAATATTATTTTTCTTCAAATTCTTTTGTATTTTATTATAATCACCATTAAAACAACTCAAATACTCTTGTATTTTAATTCCTGCAAGTTGTTTGGACTTAAATATTGCAGTATTTTATTACAATCATCGTTAAAACAATTCAAATACTTTTGTATTTTGTTTCCTACAAAATGTTTGGATTTAAATACAGAAATATTTACATTCGCAATGTGTATTTATTGCGAATTTTTTAATTTATTAAAGGTATTGATATGAAAATTACATTAGCGAGGCTTACAACTAAAGACCTTGCGACTTTGGCTCAAAGAGTAATCCAAATTTCTAAAAATGAAAAACACCAAAAGACACAACAGCAGAACCCACTTTTGGCAGATTTAGAGAAAAAATCTCAAGCTTATGATGAGGTCTATGCGAAGCAGATTTTTAGCGGAAAAGGTAAGTCTGTAGCTGAAGCCGATGAGGCAAGGGATAAGGCTTTTGTGAGTGTTAAAAATTTCCTTTGGGGCTATCAGCAGGTAAGTTCAGCTCCACATTCGGACAAAGCGAAGGAGTTGTATGAATTGATTAAAGGTTTTGGAACGGATTTAGACCGATTGAGTTATTCGGCAGAGTCGGCTCAAATGAAAAAATTGATAGAGGAATTAGAAAAACAGAAAATAAAACCAAACTCACAGCATTGTCCTTAACTACGGCGTTCACCGAACTGAAAACGAAGCAGGAGAACTTTGAGCAAATCTATACTGAACAAGTAGAAGCCAATACGGATTTAAGAAAAACACCAAGTGCGACAGCTCTTCGTAGAGAATTAGAAAAAACATTAAGAGCTTATTTGGATTTCGTTAATATTATGAAAGTTCAGAAAGATTGGGAAGGGGTCTATCAAGAGATTAATGAAATTGTAAAAGCAGCAAGAAACAGCAAGTAAGGATTTAGTAATTTAATAAAGTAAAATATCAAAGGTCAAAAAAACACTCCTAAATTGGGAGTGTTTTTATATTTATTCTTCTTCTTCAGCTTCGGGTAAATCTTCATCAATATTGCTATAAGAGGTATTTTTTGGTTTTAGTTGATGGGCTAATAATTCTAAATTCTCCGTTCGGTTTTTGAATATTTTAATAGCCGTAAATATGGCCTCAATGAAAGATTGTGGGTCGGCTATATTTTTACCAGCGATATCGTACGCTGTACCATGGTCTGGAGAGGTACGGATAAACGGCATACCAGCAGTATAATTCACTCCTTCTTCATAGCAAATCGTCTTGAACGGAGTCAGTCCTTGGTCGTGATACATTGCTAAAACTCCATCAAAATGTTTGTACTTACTCGGTTGGAAAAAACTATCCGCAGGGTAAGGCCCGAATGCTAAAATTCCTTCATCAAAGAGTTCTTTAATGGCAGGGGTTATGATTTCTATTTCCTCGGTACCGATAGCACCTCCATCACCCGAGTGGGGGTTTAGTCCTAAAATTGCGATTTTAGGTTTTTGAATAGAGAAATCTTGTTTTAGGCAGTGGTTCATGGTTTTTACCTGTTCTTTGATGCGTTCTTTTGTGATGTTTTCTGCAACCTTTGAAATTGGAATGTGATGGGTAGAAACAGCGACTTTTAGGTCTTCACTAACTAAAAACATTAGTCCGTTTTTCCCAAATCTTTTCTCTAAATATTCCGTATGCCCTGTGTATTTGAAGCCATGTTTGAGCATTTCATCTTTATTGATGGGAGCCGTTACCAAAATGTCTATTTCTCCTTTCATGAGAGCGTTTGTAGCAGCTTCTAAAGAATCTATTGCTAATAGAGTAGATTCCTCAGTAGGAGTGCCGAAATTTACATTCATATCATCTTTTCTCAAATTTACGATGTTAATTTTTTCATCTACAGCATGAGAAGCATGGGAGATATAGTTGAAGTTGAATTGTAAATTAAAAATATTTTTTTGGTAAGAAAATAACTTGCCTGATCCGAAGATGATAGGCGTGAAAAAATCGGTAATGCTTTTATCTTTTAGTGATTTTAAGATAATTTCAGGCCCTATGCCATTATAATCACCAATGGATATGCCTACTTTTATTTTTTTATTATTCATTTTTATTCAAAATTTATACAAAAATAGGTTAATTTTAGTAAATACAGAATGAAAAATAGATGAATAAAGTTTTTTCAGTATTAGAAAAATATAGTAATTTTATCAATCCTAAAAAAAGAAATATGTTTACAGGAATTATAGAAGCGATAGGTAGAGTAGAAAAGATAGAAAAAAAAGACTCAAATATTCATTATACGATGAGTTGTCCTTTTGTAGATGAATTGAAAATAGACCAAAGTATTTCACATGATGGCTGCTGTCTCACTGTGGATCATTTGGAAAATGGACAATATAGAGTAACCGCAATGATAGAGACTTTAAAGAAAACTAATATTGAAGATTGGCAAGTCGGCACGGAAGTGAATTTAGAGCGTTGCGTGCAGATGAATGCTCGTTTAGATGGGCATATAGTTCAAGGTCATGTAGATGAGGTAGGTGTAGTAAAGTCTATAGAAGATAGAGAAGGAAGTTTTTATATTCATGTGAAATATGAAAGTGAAAATCAATTTACAACTGTGGCACAAGGGTCTATTGCAGTGAATGGGATTAGTCTTACAGTGGCTCATAGTGGTGAGAGTGATTTTTCAGTAGCGATTATCCCTTACACATGGGAAAATACGAATTTGAAGAATTTGAAAGTAGGAGATAGTGTTAATTTAGAATTTGATATTATAGGGAAATATGTGGCTAAATTGATGAAAAGTAATGATAGGAGGTAGGTGTATCCGTATTTTTATGGTTTTAAGAAGAGATACAAGAAGGAAAAATTGTGTCTTCAGATAAATGAAAAAGGATATTTGTGAGTCTTTTTAATAAATATTTTGAGTAAATGAGAGCATTAAAATCTCTTAACCCTTATTTTTGGAAGCATAGAAAAATGCTTGGGTTAGGGCTTGTTTTTATATTTTTAAGTAATTTTTTTTCCATTTATTGGGTGCAATATTTAGGAGGAACGGTTGATTTAATTAAAGAAGTGTTGAGTGATGAAAAAGTGGATAGAGAAACATTATTAAAAACATTAGCTTTGAACGGAGGGTTGATTGTAGGGGCGTCTATCACTGCAGGGGTGTTTAGATTTTTCATGAGACAAACTATTATTGTTACCTCTCGTGAGATAGAATATGAATTAAAGAATAAGATTTATGAGCATTATCAAACTTTATCTGTTACGGCATTTAAGAAGACTACGATAGGAGATTTAATGAATAGGCTGAGCGAGGATATTCTTGCAATTAGGATGTATCTTGGGCCAGGGGTAATGTATGTGGTAAATTTAGCGATATTGTTGATGATTACAAGTTTTTACATGTTTCAATCAGATGCTCAAATTACGATGGTAGTGCTTATCTTATTGCCGATACTTTCGTTTTCTATGTATAAAGTAAGTGGAATAGTAGGGGTAAAATCAAAAGAGATGCAACAGAGCCAGTCTAATATTTCTACCTTTGTGCAAGATAGTTTTTCGGGAATTAGGGTTGTTAAGTTTTTTAATAAAGAAAATTATATTCAGAAAAAATACAGAGAAAAAGTTTTAGATTATCAGAATAGGGCTGTAGATTTGGCAAAATATGAAAATTTCTTTTTCACTTCTATGATTTTTGTAATAGGGATTTTAGATGTGGTTATTCTCTACATTGGAGGACAGAAATATATTGATGGAGAAATTAATGTCGGTATGATTGCTAATTTCTTTATGTATGCTAATTTTCTGGTAATTCCGTTTAGTACAGTAGGTTGGGTAACTTCTATCAATCAAAGAGCTGAGGCTTCCATGAAGAGAGTTAATGAATTCCTAGAAATGAAAAGTGAGATTGTCAATACCAATCATGATATTTATGATATTAAGGGAGATATAGAGTTTAGGAATGTGAGTTATACTTATCCAAATACAGGAATTAAGGCTTTGGATAATTTAAGTTTTAAGGTCCAAGCAGGAGAGTTTTTGACAATTACAGGAAAGACAGGAAG
>CAUTLL010000111.1:0-4271 GCA_963539275.1 uncultured Flavobacteriaceae bacterium | reverse complement strand
AAGAAATAAAAAGCATCGGAAAATAACCTATACATAAAATAAAATGCCCTTCTAAAAAAGAAAGGCATTTTTATTCTTATTATATTATTTTTTCAAAGCTTTTATAACCACTGGTGCAGTAGTAAATAGAACCAAACCTATCACAATAATCTCTAAGTGCTTTTTCAAATCAATTCCAAATTGTTCTATAAACAATTTATCTAAATAATGCCCCGCAAAAATTAAAGAAAAAGCCCATAACATTCCACCAATGACATTAAAAAATAAAAACTTCTTTCTATCCATTTTTACAATTCCAGCCACAATAGGAGCAAATGTCCTAACCATAGGTAAGAAACGAGCTATAATAATCGCCCATGCTCCATTTTCCTCATAAAATTCTTGAGCTTTAAGCAAATGACTTTTCTTGAAAAAAAATGTTTCTTTTCTTTCATAGAGCATCGGCCCACTTTTTGCACCAAACCAATACCCCACAGAATCCCCTAAAATCGCTGCAATAGCTATTGCAGAGGCCAACATAGCCGTGTCCCAAAAATCACTACCCACAGAGCCTAAACTCTCTTGAATAATCGTTGTAGAATAAATACCCGAAATAAACAAAAGACTATCCCCAGGTAGAAAGAATCCAAAAAATAATCCCGACTCCGCGAAAACAATCAACAAAATCAACCAAAAACCACCCAATTTAATGTAAAACTCAGGATTTACTAAGTCTTTCCAATTTTCAAAGTGTTCCATAAAATTATAATAATCCGTAAAAATATTTTTTATAAATCTAAATTATAAGTATCTTCGCTCTGCCCTTCCGCCATTAAAAACGATTTCAAAAACGGTGTTATATCTCCATTCATCACTCCGTCCACATCAGAAGTTTCATAACCAGAACGCACATCTTTTACCAACTTATAAGGATGCATCACATAATTTCTAATTTGACTACCCCACTCTATCTTCATTTTCCCTGCCTCTATTTCATTTCGTGCTTTATTTCTTTTCTCCAATTCTATTTCATACAAACGAGATTTCAAAAGTTGCATTGCTTTTTCTTTATTTTGAAGCTGCGAACGACTTTCAGAATTTTCTATAATAATCCCCGTAGGGTGATGTCTTAGCCTTACCGCTGTCTCCACTTTATTCACATTTTGTCCTCCTGCTCCACTTGCTCTCATCGTTTCAAAAGTAATATCAGATGGATTTATGTTGATTTCAATAGTATCATCAACCAATGGATAAACATATACCGAGACGAAGCTCGTATGGCGTTTCGCATTGCTATCAAATGGAGAAATTCTCACCAAACGATGCACTCCATTTTCCCCCTTCAAATATCCAAAAGCGAACTCTCCATCAAGCTCCAAGGTTACGGTTTTTACTCCTGCCACATCTCCTTCTTGGAAATTCAATTCACGAACGCCGTATCCTTGTTTTTCCGCCCACATGATATACATTCTCATCAACATAGATGCCCAATCACAGCTCTCAGTTCCCCCTGCTCCCGCGGTAATTTGTAATACCGCCGATAACTCATCTCCTTCATTCGAAAGCATATTTTTAAACTCTAAATTCTCTACTTTTTCCACTAATTTAGGGAAATTTTCATCTAATTCTTCTTCACTATCCTTGTCTTCTTTTGAAAAATCAAATAAAACCTGTATATCTTCTAAATTCTGATAAATTTCCTTGTATTCTTCCACCCACTTTTTCTTACTCCTAAGCTGTTTCAAAAAAACCTCCGCCTCTTTAGGATTATCCCAAAACTCTGGCGATGCCGTTCTTTCATCATCATTAACTATTTCTATCTCCTTTTTCTCTATTTGAAGATATTTATACAAATCTTTTATCCTATTCTGAATCTCCTTTATTTGCTCATTCGTAACCACCTTTCCTTATTTTTTTTACAAAAATAACACCTATAAATTCCTTTACTATATTTTAACTAAAACATTATCTTCGGAGCTTATTGAAAAATTCCCACATAACAATCCCTCCACAAACACTCACATTCAGAGAATGCTTAGTCCCCAACTGTGGTATTTCTAAAAACGCATCGCAATAATGCAAAGCCTCTTCACTCACACCTTCTACTTCATTCCCTAACACTAAAGCATATCTTGATGACTGATTAACATCAAAACCCGTAATCATTTGACTATCCGTAGTTTGTTCAATACCGACTACTTGATATCTTTGATTTTTCAAGTATTGTAATGCCTCTTCTATTTTTTCAAAATAAACCCAATCTACGCTTTCCGTCGCCCCAAGTGCCGCCTTGTGAATTTCTCTATGGGGAGGCTGTGGGGTAATTCCGCATAACATTATTTTCTCTATCAAAAAAGCATCTGCCGTACGAAAAATAGCCCCTACATTATGCATACTTCTCACATTATCCAAAACTACTATTAAAGGCGTTTTTTCTGCTTTCTTAAAACTATCTACATCTATCCTTCCAAGTTGTTCTAATTTAAGTTTTTGAACCAAAATATTTCTTTTTTTATTAAACTTCACTAAAAATTCTTGTAACATTTCGCTCTATATTCTGAGCAATCATATCCATTGGCAAATCATTTTCCTCGTTATTAAATGGATCCTCTATCTCCTCTGCCAAAACCTCCAAACTCATCAACACATAAAACACAAAAACAGTAAGGACGACCATCAAATATCCTATGCTCATTCCGTATGCTATGGGTAATGTAACCACATAAATAACAATAAATTTTTTAGTAAATGAAGAATATGAAAACGGAATTGGTGTATTTTTAATTCTCTCACATCCTCCACAAACTTCTAAAAAGCCACTAATATGCACATCCAGCATACGCATTTGCTCCCCCGAAATCACTCCTTTTTTATACAACTCTTGAACTTTTGCTTGAATTTTCCATACCAAAGCATTTGGAGGATGAGGAAATCTCTCTACTTCTTCATATTGACTATCTTGGTCAAGCTCCATTTTCGTAGATTGCTTGGACAAATGTCTATTCATCAAATGCGGAAAAAAACAAATATATTTCTTAAAAAACTCTCTATCTTCTTCATCGATTTCTGAAAGCATCGTATGTAATTTTATAGAAAGATTTCTAGAATCATTCACCATCTTTCCTAAGAGCTTTCTACCCTCCCACCATCTATCATAAGCAGTATTCGTTCTAAAAACCAAAAGCATTGATAAAACAAAACCTAACAAAGTATGTATCAAAGAAATATTTCTAAAAGTAGAATCTTTATCCATCTTGAAATATTCCGTTTCCAAATATACCACCAAACCAGCATACATCGCCATCGTAATCATCCCTGATGCCAATGTTTTCAAAGTATCTGTTTTGTGCAAACTAAGCAAAACAGAAATCCAATGCTTGTTATCGTATACACGCATAAAACTTAGTTTTTTTTTTAATTTTGCACAAAAATAATATTTTTTGAGTAAAAATAATCCGATTTTTTTCATTAATTTGCAATCCTAACTCTATTTATCCGAAAATAATTTTTATGGCAAAATCCGCGAAAGAAACTCCACTAATGGCTCAATACAATAGTATAAAAGCCAAATACCCTGATGCAATTCTATTATTCAGAGTAGGGGATTTTTATGAAACTTTTGGACAAGATGCTATAAAAACTTCTAAAATTTTAGGAATTGTTTTAACAAGTAGAGCTAATGGTTCTAGCAATACAGAACTAGCTGGATTTCCTCATCATTCTTTGGATTCTTATTTACCGAAACTCGTAAGGGCAGGAATGCGTGTGGCAATATGCGACCAATTAGAAGACCCTAAAATGGTCAAAGGTATTGTTAAAAGAGGAGTAACTGAATTAGTAACCCCTGGAGTAACTTTCAACGAACAAGTTTTGACCTCCAAGAAGAACAATTTTCTGATGTCCATTCACAAAGAAAAGGAAAAATTTGGGGTTGCATTAGTGGATATCTCTACAGGGGAACTTTTAGTTTCCGAGGGTAATTTGGATAAAATACTACATATCGTTGATACTTTTGATCCAAGTGAAATCATTTATCAAAGAAGAACTGATGTTCCCCAAAAACTGAAAGAAAAAAACTCTTTCCAACTAGAAGATTGGGCTTATCAATACCCTTTCGCCTATGAAAAGCTCAACAATCATTTCAAAACCAAATCTTTAAAAGGCTTCGGTATTGAGGAATACCGACTTGCAATTATAGCTACAGGAGCTATTTTTGCTTATTTAGTAGAAGACACTCATCATTCTCTTTTACAGCATATTACCAAAATACAAAGTATCCCTCAAGAAGACTA
>CAUTLL010000110.1:0-4273 GCA_963539275.1 uncultured Flavobacteriaceae bacterium | reverse complement strand
GGTATGAAACATATCAACAGCCTTGAGGCTAACTACCTTCCATTCCGTTTTATCATAAAAATAGTAAAAGAAAAATTATTTAAAAAGAATTAATCATCTATAATATAACTTTTTAAATAGTTTCAGTGCCCATGATGATGGCAAAGAAAGTTTAAGAGATTTTTTCTTTATATCCATCGGAATAGATGGATTAAAATAATCAAAAAATGAGAGATTAACATCTTTTGTCTTTTGATATAAATTATAACTATACAGCCAAAGTTCATCGTTTTCTTGTGCCTTCCAATTCATTTGGAGAGTCATCGTTTTATAATTGATAAGGTGTTTTTGTATTAATCGTTTTCGTTCAATATTCTCTTCATTTTTATAAGAATCATAAATATAAGAAACAATAGTTGCCCAATTGTCAAAATGCCTTTTATTTCTATTGTGTATAACAGATTTGGAATGAAGATAATAATAAAGTGTAGTTTTATCAAAATTAACAAAACCTAACCTATTCAAAACCAATGCTGTTTGGAAACTTTGTAACTCATCTTGGGCAAATAACCCTTTGGTAAAATACAACTGATTTTTTCTTATAAAATCCAAAAGAACTAATTTATTCCAAGAAGAGGATGCGTATTGACCATTAACAAATGCTCTAAAAACTTCTTCATTATTAGTTACCATATTTTGATTAGGATTTACCCTAAAAAAATCTCTTTCTCTGCCATCTGATAGATTGACCATAGTGGTATTTCCTACAACCATTTCTAACTGCTCCTTTTCTGCAATATTCACCATAATTTCTATACAATCAGGAGTAATCATATCATCAGAATCTAAAAAAAACAGATATTTCCCTTGTGCCGTATCTATCCCCTTGTTTCTGACGATAGAAAGCCCCGAATTTTCTTCAAGATGATAAATTTTCCAATTTTGTAGTTGGTATTTGTCAATAAACAGCTCCGCTATTTCTACTGAATTATCGGGAGTTTGGTCGTTAATTAGAGTAACTTCTATATTTTTATGAGTTTGGTTTAATACTGATAAAAGACATTTTTCTAAAAATTCTTCACACTTAAACAAAGGAATGGATATGGTAACAAGAGGAGTTGTTTTCATTATAGACGTTTTTGCAAATATATAGAATTGTCTTTAAATGATTATCTTTGCCAAAAAGTTATAGTTTTAAAATAGAATGGAAAATAATCCTAAGGTATCGATTATTACGACTTATTACAATTCGGTAAAGTTGGGGGATTTTGTAAAAAAATCAATGGAATGTCTTCTCAATCAAACATATCAAAACATAGAGTTTGTTTGTGTGCATGATGGTTCGCCGGATGATACATTAAGGCAATTGAAAGAATATCAAGAAAAAGATAGTAGAGTTATTATTATTGATAAAAGTAATGAGGGCACGGCTCAATACGCCAAAGCTGCAGGACAAGATGTTGCTTCAGGAGAATATATTATGCTGTTTGACCACGATGATACAATATCTCTTGATGCGGTGGAAAAGGCAGTAAATAAGTTTCAAAAAAACCTAAACTTAGATATGGTTGGATTCATCGTTAAAACTATTTATGCTAATGGAAAGATAAGATCCATAAAAAACTTAGATATACCTCTCAAAAAAATTGAAAATTTTAGAGATAGAACTCTTACAGGTAAAGAATGCTTGATAAAAACAGTTGGAAGGTACGATGTAGATTTTAGAGGTTTTTATAAGAAAGAGATTTTTAAATCAGTATCATTTAGATTTACTGAAAGATTATTAAATGCTGATGAAATCGTAGAAAGGATGATTTTAGAAAGAGTTAATAATATAGGAATTTGTAATGCGGTATATACCCACTATATTTATATGAATTCTTCAGCTAAATCATTTAATCTAAAAAGGATCGATATTTTAAAGACTAATTTAATTTTACGAGATTATTTTAAAAAACTAGGTTTTTACGAAGACAGAAAATCTATTTTTGAACTTACTTCTTATAAGGATTTTATCAATGGATTAAAGGTATATGCTCACTTTGAGAAAAATCTTACCAAAGAACAAAAATCACATTTTATGGATATATTTAAGAAAACTTATCAAGTATTAGATACAACAATAATTCTATCTCAATTCAAAGGTATTTCCAAATTGTATAATAGAATATTGCTTAGTAATTTTAATTTTTTATTGAAGTATTACCAACTAAAAAATAAGTTTTTTGAATAATTTTAATAAAAATCAATATAAAAACCTTGGTTGTAATATTGAATAAAAACATCTAAAAAAAACATTTTTTTCAATGTATACTATTAAGTTTTTACAGGAATATTACTTGCTTTATTTATAAAATAATACACATCTAAACTTAATTTTGTAAGATTTTACCATCATATATTATGATACTTTTAGACAAATCATCTTATATTTTTTATCTCATTCATAAAGGATTTATTCCTATTTTTATTGATGAATACATTTGGGATAATAAGCTTTTTTTATTCGTTATACTAAATGTTATCTCCATTATTTTATTCAAATACATAGAAGAATCTGCTAACCATTGGATCAAAAGTCAATTTAAAAAATAACGCTTATGAAGGGCAAAAAAATAAAAATTCTTTTTAGATTACGATCTTTAGAAATGGGAGGTGTGCCTCGTGTAGTTTTAGATTTGCTAAGAAATCTTCCGAAAGATAAATTTGACTTAACTCTAATGCTTAACCTTTATCAAGGTGAATTAGTATCCGAAATACCAAAAGATATAAAATTAATAACATTAGAAAAAGGAAGAGAACAAATGTCTAAAAATCCTATTATTCAAAAAATACAATTAGGAATAAGAAGATTAAAATTAGAATTATATCATAAATTCCCTACTCTATTGTATGCTATTAAAGTAAAAGAGGATTACGATATAGAGATTGCTCCTGGTTATGCAGAATTTGAAATGGTACTGAATTCACCCAATAAAAAATCAAAAAAAATAGGTTGGTTTCATACAGATGTAAGTTATGATAATAACAAAAATCGTGTCATGAAACGAATAAACCTCATGAAAAAATTTGATTGGATGATTTTTGGAGCTAAACAAACTCGCCAAGTAATAGAAGACCTATATGGTGTAGTTTATCCAAAAAGTTCTGTCATTTATAATGTTATAAAATTATCAGAATCTAGAAGCAAAGCAAATGCCTTTAAAGTAGATTATCCTATAAAACCTGTTTTTTCTTCAATGGGAAGGCTACATAGTAGAAAAGGCTATCATACTTTAGCAAAAGTCCACAAAAGACTTCTAAATGAAGGATTAGAGCATTCTATTGCAGTAATCGGTGGAGGTAACGAAATGGAAAATCTTAAAAACCAATGTAAAGAATTAGGTATTGAAAAAACTTTTTTGTTGCTAAATAGTCAAAAAAATCCTTGGCCTTACATCAAAGCATCTGATTATTTTGTTCTACCTTCTCAATCCGAAAGTTATCCTTTAACCATCGGTGAAGTGATGGGATTAGAAAAACCTATTATTTCTACAAATGTAGGAGGAATTCCAGAAATGATAGAAAATAAAGTAGATGGTATTTTAGTAAATTATAATGAAAATGAAATCTATGAAGCTATGAAACAATTTTTGACTGATAAAAATCTGGTGGATAGAATAACACAAGGGACAAAGAATGCTAATGAAAAATTTGATGAAAATAAAATATATCAACAAGTTTCCCAAGTTTTTGAAAATGTATTAAAAAAATAATCTAAAACTATGGAAAAAATAACAATCATTACTCCTACATATAATAGATCCCACACTCTATCTAGAGTTTACGAATCTCTTAAAAATCAAACTTTTAAAGATTTCAAATGGATTATAATAGATGATGGCTCTACAGATGATACGGAGAATTTAGTAAAAAATTTTCAAGCTGAAAAGATTTTTCCCATTGAATATTATAAGCAAAAAAATCAGCATAAATTTTTGACTGTTTTGGATGGAATAAAAAAAGTAGAATCCAAGTATCACATGATTGTAGATTCAGATGATTCTTATCCAGAAAATTCACTTGAAATTTTATTTAATGAAGTTGAAAATATTAGAAATCAAGATGATTATATCGGGGTAATGGCACTTTCTGCTGATGAGAAAGGGAATATTGTGGGAGATATCTATCCTGATAATGGCTTTGATGGAAGTATTTTTGATATGCGTTATAAATATAAAGTAAGAGGAGACAAATTTGGAATTTTTATATCAAAAACTTACAAAAAATGGATTGAAAGTAAAGATTATACTAA
>CAUTLL010000109.1:0-4353 GCA_963539275.1 uncultured Flavobacteriaceae bacterium | reverse complement strand
CTCCTCAATTACCGCATTATATTTCTCACGATTAGTTTTATATACCAAATCTTGTTTATCTTGTCTTAAAATTGGACGATTAGTAGGGATTACTACTACATCTAATTTATAAATTTGCCAAAATTCCCCAGCTTCTGTCTCTGCCGTCCCTGTCATTCCTGCCAATTTATTATACATACGGAAATAATTCTGCAAAGTAATCGTTGCAAAAGTCTGTGTAGCAGCTTCTATTTTTACATTTTCCTTCGCTTCAATCGCTTGATGAAGCCCATCAGAATATCGGCGACCATCCATTATCCTTCCCGTTTGCTCATCTACAATCTTCACCTCACCATCCATCACCACATATTGGTCATCTCTTTCAAACAAAGTGTAAGCCTTCAATAATTGATTCAATGTATGAACTCTATCAGACTTAACGGCAAATTCTCTAAATAATTCTTCTTTTGCCAAAAATTCTTCTTCTTTTGATAAATTTTTTGCTTCTAATTCTGCAATCTCAGTACCTATATCTTGCAAAACGAAGAAATTAGGGTCTTCATTTCCTTGCGACATATAATCCACACCTTTATCCGTAAGATCTATCTGATTATTTTTCTCATCAATCACAAAATACAAATCCTTATCTACCACACGCATTTCACGATTATTATCTTGCATGTATTGTGCCTCTGTATTTTGGAGAAGGACTCTATTCCCATCTTCTGAAAGAAATTTAATCAAATGCTTATTTTTAGGTAAACCTCTATATGCTTGAAGAAGCTTGAATCCTCCCTCTTTCTTATTTCCTTGAGCAATAAGTTTTTTAGCTTCATTAAGGATTGTAGAAACTGTTTTTTTCTGAACTTCCACAATTCTATCTACAGAAGGCTTCAAGACATCAAATTCCTGTCTGTCTCCTTGTGGAACAGGTCCTGAAATAATTAAAGGAGTTCTTGCATCATCTATCAATACAGAATCTACCTCATCTACTACAGCAAAATTCAACTCTCTCTGAACCAACTCCTCAGTGGTATTTACCATATTATCTCGCAAATAATCAAAACCAAATTCATTATTCGTTCCATAAGTAATATCCGCTTGATAAGCCTTTCTTCTACTATCTGTATTCGGCTGGTGATTATCAATACAATCAATAGTTAATTCATGAAATTGGTATAGTGGTCCCATCCAAGCAGAGTCCCTCTTCGCCAAATAATCATTCACCGTTACCACATGCACTCCACGACCAGGCAATGCATTAAGATAAATCGGTAAAGTTCCTACCAAAGTTTTCCCTTCACCTGTTGCCATCTCCGCAATTTTACCGCTATGTAGCACAGAACCTCCTATAAACTGTACATCGTAATGCACCATATCCCATACCACATCCGTTCCTGCAGCATTCCAACTATTTTTCCAAATCGATTTATCACCATCTATTTCTACAAAATCCTTAGTAAGAGCCAATTCTCTATCTCGATCTGTAGCTTCAACAACTATTTGTTTATTTTCCGCCCAACGACGCCCCGTTTCTTTCAAAACAGCAAATGCCTCTGGATGAATTTCATTCAAAACTTTCTCCTCTATTTTATATGATTCCTTTTTTAACTCTTCTATTTCAGAAAAAAGAGCCTCCTTTTCATCTATATTTTGAGTGGTTTTTATCTGCTCGCTGATTTCTTCTATTTTTCGAGTAATCTCTGCTGTTGCCGTTCTTATTTTTTCCTTGAACTCTCTTGTTTTTTGTCGTAAACCATCATCTGTAAGATCATGTATTACAGGCTCTATTTTTTTAATTTTTGCTACTATTTTCCCAACTTCTTTTAAGTCTCTTTGGTTTTTATCTCCCAAAAAACTCTTCAAAATTTTATTAAAAAAACTCATATATAATTTCGTTCGTTAAATATTAAATCTAAACTTTATTTTATCGTAAACATAAAAAACATTAAGCCCTCTATGAAGGCTTAACGCTTTTTAATATTCATCTTCATTCCAAAGGAAGTCTTCATCAGTAGGATAATCTGACCAAACTTCTTCTATACTCTCATATATTTCCCCCTCATCTTCAATAGCTTGAAGATTTTCTACTACTTCCATAGGAGCTCCTGTTCTGATAGCATAATCTATCAACTCTGCCTTAGTCATTGGCCAAGGTGCATCGCTAAGATAAGATGCTAATTCTAATGTCCAGTACATATTATTTTAGTATTAATTCTTTGCAAAAATAAACATTTCAATGAAAAATCCGCATGTTTGTTTTAATGATATTCAACATACTTCAAGATATTTTTCACATTTTTTTACTCAAAAACCATTCCACAAATTTTTTTATGCCATTTTGGAAGTTCGTTTTTGGATTATATCCTATTAAGTTTTTGGCTTTGGTAATATCTGCATTTGTTTTTTGAACATCGCCTACTTGCATTGGTAATTTATTCAGATTTGCTTTTTTACCTAAATTTAACTCAATTTCGGAAAGCATCTCTCTCAAATTAACAACCTGATTTTCACCAAGATTGACAATTTCATAAACTCCTTTATGACCCTCTAAATACTTGATAGACTTCGCAATTCCATCAATAATATCCTCTATGAAAGTATAGTCTCTCGCCGTAGAGCCATCACCATAAAATGGAATTTCATCATTCTCTGCAATGATTTTCGTAAATTTATGAATTGCCAAATCTGGCCGTTGGCGTGCTCCATAAACCGTAAAAAATCTCAGCTGAATCATATCTATATCATACAAATGATGATAGGTATATCCTAATATTTCACCACATTTTTTCGTCGCAGCATAAGGAGAAATAGGTCTATCTACATTATCCAATTCAGAAAAAGGCACTTTTTCATTATTACCATAAACACTTGAAGATGAGGCACAAATAAACTTTTTTACACCGAATTCTTGACACAATTCCCAAAGTTTCATTGACCCTAAAATATTAACTTCCGCATAATCCATAGGTCTTTCTATGGATGGGCGAACTCCCGCTAATGCTGCCAAATGAATTACCATATCTATTTTATGATTTTGGAAAATTTCCTTCAAACCCTCTTTATCTCTAATATCTTGATAACAAAAAGAATACAAAGAAATAGACGAAACAATAGATATTAGTTCCTTTATATCTTCTTCTTTATTTGTAAATTGAAAATTAACAGATTGTTTTACAGACTCTAAAGTATTTTTTATCTTAATTTTATAATCATAAAAATCGTCAAAATTATCTATATTAATGACAGAATGTCCATTTTCTAATAAATATTCTACCAAATGAGAACCAATAAAACCACTCCCACCCGTTACTAAATATGTCATTTTAATCCCGTTTATTCTCACAAAAATAACTATTTTTTCATAAAATTCCCTAATTTTACCCCAACATTTATTATTATGATATTCAAAGGACAAATCATTAAAATGCTCTCACAAATAGATACCCCTATACAGTATTATCTAAATCTTTCTGGGGATTTATTATGCTTGAATCAACTCTTTGATAAAAAATTAAGAATAAAACATGTATGTTTCCAATGTTTAGAATGCAAAAGAAACACTCCTATATTCCGTATGGGATTTTGCAAAAAATGTTTTTTTGAAAGTCCATACGCTAGCGAAAGCATATTAAAACCTGAACTTTCACAAGCCCATTTAGGAATAGAAGAGCGAAATTTAGAAGTAGAACAACTAATTCAACTACAACCACACATCGTCTATCTTGCTTATACAGGAGATATAAAAGTAGGTGTTACCAGAGAAAGCCAAATCCCTACCCGATGGATAGATCAAGGAGCTACTTTTGCCCTTCCTATCGCAAGAACCAATAATCGATATGAAGCTGGGATTATAGAAGTTGAACTAAAAAAACATATTTCTGACAAAACTAATTGGAGAAAAATGCTTCAAGATAAACCACAAGACAACTTGAATTTAACACACTTCAAAAATCAAATTATTCAATATTTTCCAGAAGAAAGTAAAAAATTTATTTTGGAAGAACAAAACCTTTGGAAACTGTACTTTCCTTATACCGCACCAGAAAAAATTTCTTCTATTTCATTAGATAAAAATTCTGAATTTGAAAGAGTTTTAATTGGAATTAAGGGACAATATCTTTGCTTTTCAACTGGTGAAGTCTTTAATATCCGAAATCACGAAGGTTATGTAATAGAATTTACCACCATCTAAAAAAGCGAATGAAAATTTTCATTCGCTTTTTTATTTTAATTTACTACGATTTTCTAAAAATAATTTTTATTTTATTTCTTAACCTTACTAATAACGGCTCTTCATAGTTTTTATCTTCTTCAAAATATCCATATCCATATCCATATCCATATCCATATCCATATCCATATCCATATCCA
>CAUTLL010000108.1:0-4455 GCA_963539275.1 uncultured Flavobacteriaceae bacterium | reverse complement strand
CGCCGATGGTACTGCTAATGCGGGAGAGTAGGTCGCCGCCAGTTTTTATTTTTGATAGGTCTCATTCAGTTAATGAATGGGACCTTTTTTGTTTAAATAATATAAACCTTTTTTGTATTTTTGTGATGAATATATATATAATTTGATTAATATGGTTTTTGAGGTTAGTAGTATAGAAAATTGGAAGAGAATAACAGAAGAAATTTTACCATTAATAAAGAAAAAGATTTTGTTACTTAAAGGAAATTTAGGAGTAGGGAAAACAACATTTACAAAATGTTTGTTAGAAAAAATGGGAAGCGAAGAAGAAGTAAATTCTCCTACTTATTCTTTAGTAAATGAGTATTTTACTCCTAATGGAAAGGTTTTTCATTTTGATTTGTATAGAATAAATGATTTAGAGGAATTATTTGATGTAGGAATAGAGGAATATATAGAATCTGGATTATTAACAATTATAGAATGGCCTGATATTTATGAAAAAGAATTATTAGAGATGGACTTTCATGTGATGGAGATCGAAAATAATGATGGGATAAGAAAGGTCAGTTTTATTTAGTTAGGTAAGGATGTTTTAAATATTATATACTATCTATACTATAGAAATGGGACCAATATAGAGTTCATACTCCTTTTACTGAAAAATAGTTTATATGAAAAGAGGAATATTAATCTGAGATTTACACTGATACTAATTTGTTAAATATTTTATAAAAGAATCGGCAATTTGCCGATTCTTTTTATATTTTCATAATGTCAATTTCTTTTGCTTTAAGATGTTCATCAGAAATTTTTACATATTTATCAGTTAATTCTTGGATTTTAGCTTCTGTATCTTTGATAATATCTTCAGAAATACCTTCTAATTTTTTAAGATCTTTCATTCCTTCTTGTCTGGCATTTCGAATTGTCACTTTTGTGGATTCCGTTTCAGCTTTGGCCTGTTTAGCGAGTTCTTTTCTTCTTTCTTCAGTCAAAGGTGGGACATTTAGTATGATGTTATCTCCGTTATTTGAGGGAGCAAAGCCTAAATTGGAATTAATAATTGCTTTTTCAATTGCTCCAATGGCTGTTTTATCCCATGGTTGAATGGATATTGTCATGGCATCAGGAACCATTACATTGGCTACTTGATTAATAGGTGTTAAACTTCCGTAATATTCCACCATCACATCTTGAACCATTGCCGTAGATGCTTTACCAGCTCTAATTTTTTGAAAAGCATGGTCCAAATGCTTTATTGCAGCATCCATTTCTTGTTTTACAGATGAGATTATAATTTCTAGTTCTTCCATTGTATAGTTAAAATTTGATAGATTACACATTTTATCCATTTACGATAGTACCTATATTGTTACCAGATATTATTTTAAGGAGATTATCTCGTTTATTCATATCAAAAACAATAATAGGTAAATTATTTTCTTGGCTCAAAGTAAAAGCTGTCATATCCATTACTTTAAGATTTTTTTCTATAACTTCATCAAAGGATAGCGAATTGAATTTTATAGCATTATCGTTTTTTTCAGGGTCGCTATCATAAATTCCGTCTACACGAGTACCTTTTAAAATAACATCAGCATTAATTTCTATAGCTCTTAAAGTAGCGGCCGTATCCGTGGTAAAATAAGGATTTCCTGTTCCAGCTCCGAAGATTACAACTCTCCCCTTTTCTAAATGTCTAACAGCTCTTCTTTTAATAAAAGGTTCTGCGATTTTATCCATTTCTATAGCAGTTTGTAATCTGGTTTTGATGCCAAGATCTTCCAATGCTCCTTGTAGAGCCATTCCGTTGATAATCGTAGCCAGCATTCCCATATAATCACCTTGCACTCTGTCCATTCCTTTGGCTGCACCAGAGACTCCGCGGAAGATATTTCCCCCACCGATGACAATTGCTACCTCGCAGCCTATATCTACAACTTTTTTGATTTCTTGGGAGTATTCATTTAGTTTATCGGTATCTATACCATACTGTTTATCCCCCATCAGAGCTTCTCCGCTTAATTTTAGTAGAATTCGTTTATATTTCATATGTATATTTTAAGTTATTTTTTTAATGATGAAGGATTTTAACTAAATCTAAAAAAGATATGCAAATATAAACAAATCAAAAGAAAAATAAGTTATTTTTGGATAATGAAATAATAAGGATTAAATTTGGTCTTATGAATACAAAGAAAATGATTATTGCAGTAGATGGATATTCTTCTACAGGGAAGAGTTCTATTTCTAAAGCTATTGCCGATGCTTTGGGACTTATCCATATAGATACGGGGGCCATGTATAGAGCGATTACGCTTTTTGCTTTGAGAAATTTTAGAACAAAAAATGGGGAAATAGATTTAGAAAAATTACTTCAACATTTAAATGAAATTTCATTAGATTTTAGAGAAGAAGCAGGAGCATTACAGATTTATCTTAATAACGAAAATGTAAGTAAAGAAATTCGAGAATCCATAGTTTCTGAGCATGTAAGTGAAGTAGCAAAAGAGCCAAAAGTAAGAGTTCTTGCAGTGGAACAACAGAGAAAAATGGTAGGAAAATCAGGGTTAATTATGGATGGTAGAGATATTGGAACGGTAGTTTTTCCTGATGCGGATTACAAATTTTTTCTAACGGCGAGTGTAGATGTGAGAGCCAAAAGAAGAACTTTGGAAATGGAAAGCATGGGTATGAAAGTAGATTTTGATGAAGTGAAACAGAATCTGATAGAGCGAGATAGAATAGATAGCGAGAGAGAAATTTCTCCATTAAAACAAGCCGATGATGCTATTTTAATAGATAATACTGAGCTAAATAAAGAGCAAACGATAGCATTAATTTTATCTTATATTCAGAAATAAATATTTTTTTTGGAAATTTATAAGATTTTTTGTAACTTTACCATAGCATTGGAACGATGTAGAGGGAAATAGATTATTTATTCACAATAAAATTTAACAAAATGTCAAAAGAAAGAAATTCAGGAATTGTATTAGGATTGTTGGCAGGAGCGGCAATCGGTTCATTATTAGGAGTTTTATTTGCTCCTGAAAAAGGAAGTGAAACAAGAAAGAGAGTGAGAAGAAAGGCTGAAGACCTTAGAGATGAAGCGCTGGAGTGTTATGATAATGTAAGAGAAGAAGCTTTGGAATATTATGAAGGCTTGTCAGAAAAAGCAAGACAAGGAGTGGAAACTCTTAGAAATGAATATGAAAAATTCAAACAAAAAAGAGAGGAAAATTCCATTGCTCAAACGGAATTGGATGAATTATAATAAAAAGGGAAGAGGGGATTTTTATAAAAATCCCCTTATTTAATAGTATAAAGTTATGTTAGGTTTATTAAAAAATTATATAGAAAAACGGATAAGTCTGCTAAAATTAGAAATGGCAGAGAATACAACTAAGGCGATGAGTCTGGCTCTTTATTTATTGCTTGTTCTCATCTTTGTGGCGTGTGTTTTTGCGTTTTTATTTTTGGGATTGGCATTGATTATCGGGCATTTGTTGGGGCATTTTGCGTATGGTTTTTTGCTTATTTCAAGTTTTTTCTTATTATGTTTATTGGGGATAATTTCTCAAAAAAATAAATTGTTAGAGTATTTTAAGGAGAAATTTATACGGACAATTTTTAATGAAGAATAATGATGAAAATTAAAAAT
Source organism: uncultured Flavobacteriaceae bacterium (assembly GCA_963539275.1). Classification (GTDB taxonomy): domain Bacteria; phylum Bacteroidota; class Bacteroidia; order Flavobacteriales; family Weeksellaceae; genus JABCPE02. The sequence goes on along the minus strand of CAUTLL010000108.1, from coordinate 809 downwards.
ATTCAAGAATTAAAATCAAAAAAAGAACAATTAAAAGCAGAGATTTCTGAGATAGAATCTGTTTTGAGTTTTGAAAATCCGAGAAAGACTTTTTGGGTGATTACGGATGGAATTTCGGAGAAATATTTAGGCGGTTTTTTAGATTCTAATTTGGCGAATAAAATTTTGCCATTAGCGGGAAGTTTATTAGGAACTTCTGTGAAGTTTGGCACACAAAAGTTTTTTAAAAATGTGGTCAAAAAAAATCTGACAAAATCTGTGGTAAGCAAGGGAGCGATAGGATTGGGGCTTTTAGTAGCTACACCTTTCCTTCTCCGAAAATTGAAAAAAGAGCTGGATGATTACCAAAGAAAAGAGACAGCCAAGAGCTTAAGTAAATTGATATAAATATTCAGTAATGCTTCTAAATTTAGGAGTATTTATTTTTTATTAAATATTGTATGCAATCAATACTCAAAGATTATTTTATTCAAAAAAGTCCTAACATTGGAGATGAAATTGAAGGTTTTTGCCAACTTTTTGTGTTGAAAATTATTAAAAAGAAAGAGTTTTTACTACAGGTAGTATAATCTTCAAAACGAAATATTTAAAATTTCAAAACGAAATATCCAAAAAAAAGAGAAGCGACCAAGTTGATTGAGTCGCTTTTTTAATGGGTTTTTAATTGCTTTTTAAGAGGCGTTTAATTTATTGTTTGATTCAAGCCATTGCAATTTGATTTGTTCAGCGATTTTGGCGGTCATTAGTGGAGGTGCTCTGAATTGGAAACCATTGGAGTTCGGATAAAAACCCTTAGAGAATGGGAAAAA
>CAUTLL010000107.1:0-4474 GCA_963539275.1 uncultured Flavobacteriaceae bacterium | reverse complement strand
GTATAAATATTATCTTTGCGGAACAAGGTAAAGTCATTGATTTATAAATTTACAAATAAAATTTTTGAATATGAAAAGAGTAATTATTGCTGCCGCTTTCTTGGCTACATTCGGGTTTTCTTTTGCACAAGAAAAATCCAAAGATAATGATTTAAAAACATGGTATCATAAAGATTTTGCTACGACTAATGTTTATGGTGTTAATACTCAAAATGCTTATAATTTCTTAGAATCCAAAGGATTAAAACCAAAAACTATCGTAGTAGGTGTTTTAGATAGCGGTGTAGAGGTAGATCACCCTGGTTTAACAGAAAATATGTGGAAAAATCCAAAGGAAATCCCTGGAAATGGAATTGATGACGATGGAAATGGCTATGTAGATGATGTTTTTGGATGGAATTTCCTAGGAGGAAAAAATGGTGATGTCAATGAAGATAATTTAGAAGTTTCAAGAGTTGTAAAAAAATACAGAGATATTTTTGAAGGCAATGATTCTACTAAAAATAAAGCAAATCAAGCAAATATGCCGGAAGAATATGAAATGTATAAAAAATCCAAAGATATTTTTGACAAAAAAGGTTCAGAGGCTAGAAAAAAATATCAATATTTTTCTGGATTTAGCGAAGCTATTCCAAGTATTGTAGCCACTTTGGGACAAAAAACTTTGACACAAGAGAACTTAAACTCAATCAAAATTGACTCCCAAGAAAAACAGAGAAATATTCATATTTTGTCAGCTCTCCTTCAAGATGAGAAAAACATAGGAAAAACATCTCAAGAAGTAGAAAAAATATTAAATGATGAGATAAAAGAAGCTCTAAAACATTATAAATCTCAAGCTACCATACATTATAATGCAGATTTTGATACCAGAACAGAATTGGTAGGTGATAATTATAATGATTATAGTGAAAGATTTTATGGTAATAATAGTTATGAAGGACCTGATGCCTCTCATGGCTCTCATGTTGCAGGAATTATTGCAGGACTGCCTCATGGAGATGAAATTCAGTATGGTGTGGCTTATAAAGTGGCGAAAATCATGACCGTGAGAACCGTTCCAGATGGTGATGAAAGAGATAAAGATGTTGCAAATGCTATCAGATATGCCGTAGATAATGGGGCAAAAATTCTCAATATGAGTTTTGGTAAAGCTATTTCTCCTGGTAAAAAACATGTTTGGGAAGCTCTTAAATACGCAGAGGAAAAAGGTGTATTATTAGTAAAAGCAGCAGGAAATGATAATGAAAATATAGAAATACACGAATATTTTCCTACAAATTTCAAAAGCCAAAAAGATGAAAAACCATTCATTAGTAATATGATTGTTGTAGGGGCTAGTACTAATGATAGTAATGCTTTAAGGGCTAGTTTTTCTAATTATAATGGAAAAATGGTAGATGTATTTGCTCCAGGGCAAGATATATATTCCGCTGTTCCTGATGGCAAATATGAATATTTTCCAGGAACTTCCATGGCATCTCCTATGGTTGCTGGTGCAGCTGCTGTACTTTGGGCATATATGCCAAATCTCACTCCACAACAAATAAAAGAAGCTTTAGTAAAAACAGTGAATAAGTCTTCTGTAAATGCTAATACCATAGGAAATGAAAATTTTGATCAAATTTCTGTTTCTGGTGGAGTTATAGACCTTTATAAGGCAGCACAATATGCTTATGAGCATTTTTATCAATTTAATAAAAATATTAAAAAAACTATAAAATTAAAAAGAATAAAAGAATAAAAAAATAATATCTAATCTCCATTATTAAAGTACAATTTCAATTTAACGAAGTTGTACATTTCATATCTATTTAATTATAAATTTTATTAAAATAAATAAAAATATTTTCTTTTTATCTATATTTTTTTAACTTTGACTACAAAATTAGAATATTATGAAAAAACTAGTATTAAAATCTTCCTTAGTTTTAGGGGTACTTTTAGCATTTTCATCTTGTAAAAAGGAGAATGAAAATAACGAAAAAAAACACAAAGCAAAACATGAACATGTAAGAGAATTAGATGTAGATAAGGTAGAAGTTACGGAATATCATGTTTTATCAGAAGATGAACAAAAAAAATTATCTCCTGATGATGTAATCCAACAATTAGCAGCAGGAAATGAGCGCTTTAGAATAGGTGTAGTTACTGCTAGAGACCATTCAAAAGCGGTTTTACAAGCAGTTGATGGACAATATCCTAAAGCTTTTATTTTAAGTTGTATTGATAGTAGAGTACCTGTGGAAGATGTACTTGATCAAGGTATTGGAGATCTTTTTGTAGGTAGAGTTGCTGGAAATTTTGTAGATGTAGATCAATTAGGTAGTATGGAATATGCTATCAAGTCTGGCTCTAAAGTAATTATGGTTTTAGGGCATGAAAACTGTGGGGCTATTAAGAGTACTATTGATGATGTTAAATTAGGGAATATTACAGAGATGTTAGCAAAAATAAAGCCTGCAATTACACTAACAGATAAATCTTTCCAAGGAGAAAAGTCTACAAAAAATAAACAATATGTTCATGATGTAGCGGTTAACAATGTGAAATATACAATAGATGAAATCCGTAGAAGAAGTCCATATATCAAAGAAAAAGAAGATAAAGGAGAAATTAAAGTAGTTGGAGCTTATTACTCTCTAAAAGACGCTAAAATAGAGCGTATCAATTACGAAGTAGATGGATTAAAAGAAAATTAAAAATATAAGAACAGTCTCAAATAAAGGCTGTTCTTATTATTATATATAAAGGGAATATTGAAGTCAGTATTAACATGATAAACTTAATCCATAAATTTGGAAGTTTTTTCCATCGTATTAAAATATTCCCAAAAATAAATAAAGAATAGCAAAAAGAAATAAATAATGCTGGTAGAAAAAAAGAGAGATTAAAGACAAAGTTATGGGGAGCATATCCAGGTACTATTCCCAATAATTCAAATCTGAAATAGTTTATAAAAAAAATTAATACAAATAATATAAAAGCAATTGAAGACTTGATCAATAAACTTCTTTGTAATTTCAAGTTTTCCATAATATTTTATCAAAAATGATTATAAAAGGCGAATAAAATTTATTCGCCTTTTTATATTGATTTACACTAATTTCATCAATAAAACATCATCTATTTTTTCTACTTTTATGATGTTATTTTTTGTAAGATTTTTAGTGGCTTTATCCCATTTTTTACCTGATAGAGCAGATTTTTCTTTTACTACATTAAGTTCCACCGCATCGCTCTGAGCATTGAGAATATCTAAAATAACTTTCTCATCATCACTTAGCTCAAAACTTGGAGTTTTTTTCTCAGGCTTCATCTGTGGGAAGAACAGCACCTCTTGGATAGAAGCATTATTGGTCAAGAACATAATCAATCTATCTATACCGATACCCAAACCTGCCGTTGGTGGCATTCCATACTCTAATGCACGGAGAAAATCTTGGTCAATAAACATTGCTTCATCATCTCCTTTTTCAGATAGTCTTAATTGCTCTTCAAATCTCTCTCTCTGGTCGATAGGGTCATTAAGCTCGGAATAAGCATTGGCAATTTCTTTACCGCAAACCATGAGCTCAAATCTCTCCGTTAGACCTTCTTTGCTTCTATGTTTTTTCGTAAGTGGCGACATCTCTACGGGATAATCCGTGATGAAAGTTGGCTGGATAAAATTACCTTCACATTTCTCTCCAAAGATTTCATCAATGAGTTTTCCTTTGCCCATCGTTTCGTCTACTTCAATACCGATGGACTTGGCAAAGGTTCTTAACTCATCCTCTGTTTTTCCTGTAATATCAAAACCTGTAAATTTTTTGATAGCATCAGTCATAGATATCCTTTCATAAGGAGCTTTGAAATCTATTTCATGCTCTCCGAAAGTCGCTTTGGTAGTTCCATTCACTGCAATAGCACAATGTTCCAAAAGCTTTTCAGTGAAATCCATCATCCAGTTATAATCCTTATAAGCTACATAAATTTCCATAGCGGTAAACTCAGGGTTATGAGTCCTATCCATACCTTCATTTCGGAAGTTTTTAGAAAACTCATACACTCCATCAAAACCACCTACAATCAATCTTTTTAAATATAATTCATTGGCAATTCTCAAATACAAAGGAATATCTAATGCATTATGATGAGTGATGAAAGGTCTTGCCGATGCTCCCCCTGGGATAGGCTGTAAAACTGGCGTTTCTACCTCAAAATACCCTGCATCATTAAAAAACTGACGCATCGCATTAAACAGCTTCGTTCTCTTCACGAAAGTTTCTTTTACATGAGGATTTACCACCAAATCTACATAACGCTGTCTATATCTCAGCTCTGGGTCATTAAAAGCATCATGCACCACTCCATTTTCATCGGTTTTAGCGAAAGGCAATGGGCGAAGAGTTTTCGTTAAAAGAGTAAAGTTTTTTACCATTACGGTCATCTCTCCTACTTGTGTTTTGAATAACTCCCCCTCTATACCGAT
>CAUTLL010000106.1:0-4530 GCA_963539275.1 uncultured Flavobacteriaceae bacterium | reverse complement strand
AATGGTCGGTTCGCAATCCATTTCCTTCTTTCATCGAAGATTTCATAATACCGTTAGATAAAGTTACAAACTTATCTGGCACAGTCATATAAATCTCTTGAGTCGTTTTTTGATTAGGTTTATCAATCGTAGGGAACCAAGCTGAATTAGATTCCGTTTCTCCCTGTGTCCAAATCTGCGTTGGTTTGTCTGTTTCTTTCCCTTGAGCATTGATGAAATAAAGCCCTTTGGCATCTGTTATGGCTTTTCCACCTTTATCTTTTATCTCATTCGGACGAGCCGTGTATTTGATATAAACCGTATAATCTTGGTCTCTATTGTAAATTTTATCTAAATTGATTTTCAGTAAATCATCTTTATACTCATATTTCAAAGGTAATTTTATTCCTTTTTTATCAAGGGCAACTTCATGAATCAGCATCGCTTTGGCATTCAACACCAAAGAATCTGTGGGATAAAAATAAGGTGAGGCCGTAAGCCACTCTTCCCCATTCATTTGCTCTTTCTCAAAATCAAAATTTACTTTTAATTTAGTATGTTTTAACTCTGTGGCTTTAGTATGGGTAGCTCTATAAGTTCCCATTCTCCCCGAAGTTTCCGTTTGTGCCAATGCCCAGTTTGTCCCAAAAAGTGTCCCTAAAAATAAGGCTGATATTAAGATTTTTTTCATTGTGATTAAATATTAAAATTAATTGTCAAAAATAATAATTTTATTCATGTCAATTCATAAAAAAACTCCGAAATATTTCGGAGTCTAAAAATATTTTACACAGCCACAGGAGCTTTTATCCCTGGGTGCGGGTCATAATTTTCTAAGGTGAAATCATCAAAATCAAAATCAAAAATATTTTTGATTTTTGGGTTAAGTTTCATCGTAGGTAAAGATTTTGGCTCTCGGGAAAGCTGTTTTTCCACCTGCTCAAAATGATTATTATAAATATGCACATCACCGAAAGTATACACGAATTCCCCCACTTCTAAATCACATACTTGAGCCACCATCATAAGAAGCAAAGCATAACTCGCAATATTAAACGGCACTCCAAGAAAAACATCTGCACTTCTTTGATAAAGCTGAAGAGAAAGCTTCCCATCAGCGACATAAAACTGAAACATCGCATGACAAGGTGCCAATGCCATATTTGGGATTTCTGTCACATTCCATGCAGAGACAATAAGCCTACGGCTGTCAGGATTCTTTTTTATTTGGTCTATTACCTCTGTGATTTGGTCAATGGTTTTTCCGTTTGCTCCTTGCCAACTCCTCCACTGAGCTCCATACACAGGTCCTAAATCTCCATTTTCATCCGCCCATTCATCCCAAATACTTACGCCGTTATCTTTTAAATATTTAATATTGGTATCTCCTTTTAAGAACCAAAGCAGTTCATAAATAATAGATTTCAGGTGAAGTTTTTTGGTGGTAACTAATGGAAATCCTTGCGATAAATCAAAACGCATTTGATACCCAAAAACACTTCTCGTTCCCGTTCCCGTGCGGTCGGTTTTATCTGTTCCGTTTTCTTTAATATATCTTAAAAGTTCTAAATAGTTTATCATTTTCAAAGTTTAATGGTCAAAGATAAGGATTTTTTATTCATTGATAATATCTGTTTTTTATGTGATATTATTCCTTAAAATAACATTTAATCACCACTCTTTTTACAATGAAAACTCCTATTCTTCCTATAATAAGCCCTATAATTATCCCTACTAATACATCTAACGGAAAATGTACCCCGAGATAAATCCTGCTATAAGAAACTATCCCAGCCCACACGAAAAGAAATATAGTCATCCCTTTATACCTCTTGTCAAAAAGCGAACTTAAAAAACTTGCCAATAAAAAAGTATTAGAAGCATGGCTGGAATAAAACCCAAATCTTCCGCCACACTCTACTCTTCTCATTTTTGGGATTAAAAGCTCATCATGGCAAGGTCTGAGCCGCTCAAATCCATACTTGAAAACATTGGCAATCTGGTCAGACACCAATACAGCTATCGCCAAGACTAAAAGTATATAAAACAACTGCTTTTTAGGATATTGGCGGTATAATAAATACAAAAGCACGGCATAAAGCGGAAGCCAAGACCATTTTCCTGATACGAAGACCCAAAAAGCATCAAAGCTTTCACTTCCTAAATTATTCAGGAATAAAAACAGCTCTTGGTCTTGTGAAATGAGGCTCTCTATCATGATTTTTCTTTTGGTTTTTCTTCTTCTGTGATGAGTTTTTGTGCTTCTTCTTTTACTTTCTCTATTTCTTTTTGAATTTCCGAAACAGGATTATCTTCGGTTTCTTTCATGATTTCTTGCTTGATGTCCTCCACCGCTCCCCTCATCTTTCTGATGCCCTGCCCCAACTCTCGAGCGATTTGTGGAATCTTCTTCGGACCAAATAACACTACCACCGCAATGAAAATCACAAATATCTCTCCAAAACTTAAATCTCCCATAGCATATCGTTTAATTTTTTAAGCTGATTTATCTGTTTTACTCTTGTTTTTCGGATTTATTTTCCGATTTTTCCTTGCTCCCTTTGTCTTTTTTATGTCTAAGTTTTACTACTTCATTAATACTTTCTACAATCTGTGAAACATGAGAGGTCAGCTCACCATATTTTTCTGCTTGAGCTATATTCATTGCCGTAAGGTAAGGAAATAACTTCTTATTGATAAAATCCAAGAGTGGTTTTCTCATGCTACTTGCCGTTGCATTCTCTTTTTGGCTAACGATTGCTTTTTCATACTCTACTCGGAGGGTAGAAAAGTTAGCTTGGGTGCTTTTTATGTTTGCTATTGCCTCTGAAATACCTGACAAAGCCTGAATAGAAGGTTTCAGCTCTTCTGCAGAGAGGCTTAATAGTAAGGAATCTATAAGGTTGGACTGACTAGAATAGTTTTCATTGATGATTTTTAGGCCATATTTAGAGAAAACATTGGCTAATTTCTCCCCATGAGCTTTTAGGGTCTCAATAGGGATACTTTTATATCCGTCTAATAACTTGGCTAATACTCTAATCGCTTCATCTCTCTTACTATCGGCTTCTTCTAATTTAGAAAGCGACTGATTTTTCTTCACCGCCTCTGTGATAGCTTTTCCTTGCTTCTCTATCTCTGCAAAAGTAGTCTTTAAGAAAGTATCTTCTTGTAGATTTTTGCTCTTTTTATAGAGTTCTGTCAATCTATTGGCTGTATCTCCTAACTCTGTTACACGAATATTAAAATGTAAATTTTTCATTGCTAAAGTTTTTATTTGTGATTGAAACAGGCTTACATTAATAGTTTTTTTACTTTTCTTCCTATTTATGAATTCATAAATTATTGCTTTTCCTTTAGGGAAGGATTTATGAAGTCATTATTGGTAAGTTTTACTATTTTTATCTAATTTATGAATTCATAAATTACTATTTTTCCTTTTGGGTAAGGATTTATGAAGTCATTATTGGTAAGTTTTATTATTTTTATCTAATTTATGAATTCATAAATGATTACTTTTTTTGTTGAGAGTAATTTATGAATTCATCTATACTTTCTCCTTTGCTATTTTATAAAAACATAAATAATGAGGTAACAAAGTATTCATCACCTCATTCTATTCTTATAAATTTTTTAGCTTCTCTTCTAAAATTGCGATTTTTTCTTGAGCATCTTTTTGCTTCTTGCGTTCATTTTCTACAATTTCAGGTTTCGCATTGGCAACAAATTTCTCATTGCTGAGCTTTTTCTCCACCGATACCAAGAAGCCTTTCAGATATTTAATTTCCTCTTCTGTTTTTTTCTTCTCTTCGGCTAAATCAAGGTTCTCGCTGAGCGGTATAGATATTTCCGTAGCCCCAACTAAGAATGTAAAGCTTGGTTTATCGGTCTTTTCAGCAAAATGCACTTCAGAAACATTGGCTAACTTCCTTACCACAGCTTCGTTAATGAAAGTAGTAGCATTAGTAAATAGTTCTACACTTTCCCTTGGTGAAATACCCTTGCTTTGTCGGTAATTTCTTACTCCAGAGATGAATTCTTTCGCAAAATCAAAGTTCTTGATAGTTTCCTCATTAAAGTCATCAGCCTTTTTTTGTTGAGCAATTACTAATGCTTCTTCTTTACTTCTCTCCGCGATATTCTGCCAAAGCTCTTCCGTAAGGAATGGCATGAATGGGTGAAGAAGTTTCATCAATTCTTCAAAGAATGCGATGGTTTTTTGATAAACTTCTGTAGAGATAGCCTCTCCGTAGTTGGGTTTTATTGCCTCCAAATACCAAGCACAGAAATCGTCCCAAATAAGTTTATAAATCAAATGCAAGGCATCGGAAATTCTGAACTTATCAAACTGCTCAGAAATCTCCACAATAGTTTTGTTAAGCTGATTTTCAAACCAATCTATGGTTTCTTGCTCTGCAAGAGAAATTGCTTTTTCTTCCTTGTTCCAACCTTGTATCAAGCGGAATGCATTCCATATTTTCGTGGCAAAATTTCGCCCTTGTAACATCAAATCTTCATCAAAAAGAAGGTCATTTCCTGCTGCTGAACTCA